>CANGMO010000384.1 GCA_947454295.1 Verrucomicrobiota bacterium
AGCTTCCAGGGCGCCAACATCGACATGGTCGTTCAGTGGCTGATGCAAACCACCGGCAAGAGCGTGCTCAAGCACCCCCAGGCCCAGTGTCAGCTCACGATTGTCGGCGCCAAGAAGGTGGCCCCACGCGAGGCCATCAACCTCGTCTACCGGGCGCTTTCGATGGAGGGATTCACGGCCATCGAATCGGCCACCTCGATCCTCATTGTTCCCGAGGGCCGGGAGCCGAAGATGAATCCCGAGTTCCTCGACGCCTCCAAGACCAAGGTTCCGGTGGGGCGCCAGAAGCTGGTGAAGATCTTTCCGCTGAAGACCGCCTCCGCCTCGGAGGTGCGCGACAAGATCAAGCCGCTCCTCGGCGAGAAGGCCGCTATCGACATCAATGAGCGGGCCAATCAGCTCATCGTCACCGACTTCACCGAGGGCATCAGCCTCGCGGCCGATCTCGTTGCTGCCCTCGACACCGACACTCCGGGCGATCGGATCATTCGCGTGATTCCCCTGACCCACGTGAGCGCGCAGGACCTCGTGAAGGAGATCGGCCCGCTGTACCAGAAGATCAGCGGCAAGCCCGGCAACGACGGAGTGGAAATCTCCGCCAATGACCGCTCAAACTCCCTGATCGTCCTCTCCAGTGAGGCGAACTACATCAGCCTGCAGCGGGTAATTCGCACGCTCGACACCGACGACGCCCAGGAAAAGGCGGTGCAAACCTTCACCCTGAAAAACGCCGACGCCGAGGATGTGGCCAAGCAGATCAAGGACCTGCTCCAGGGCGCCGACAGCAACTCACGCTATCCCTTCTATTTCTTCTCCGGCGGCGAATCCTCCAGCCGGGCCAGCAAGAAGCCCAACGTGGTTGCCGACCGCCGTCGCAACACCGTGGTGGTGCAGGCACCGCCGGCCGAGATGCCCAATCTCAAAAAGATGATCGAGGCACTCGACGAGCCCGTGGCGGGTGAAACGCTGGCACCCAAGATCTTTTCCCTCAAATACGTCAGCGCCGTGGACGTCGAGGACGTGCTGAACGAGCTCTTCCTCAAAAAGCAGCAACAACAGCGGCCCTATTGGTACTACGACGAGGAACCGCCACAGGTTGCCGACAAGAACGTCGGCCGTCTCTACGGCAAGGTGCGAATCATTAGCGAGCCGTATTCCAACAGCATCATCGTCACCTCCAATTCCAAGGAAGGTCAAACCGCGGTGGAGGACGTTCTCAAGCGGCTGGATGTGCCCTCGCCGGCCGGTGAAAGCACGCTGCGCATTGTCCTGAAGTACGCCAAGGCCTCGACCGTCGCCAACAGCCTGAACGTCCTGTTCGCCAAAGCCGGCGCACCGCCGCTGCGCCCCAACAATCCGAATCAGCAGCCCAATCAGAATCAGCAGAACAACGGCCAGAACAATTCCGGAAACAGCGCCGACAAGTCCTTTGAACTGGAGCAGGAAAACGCCGAGGAAGGCTACTTCCCGTGGATCGGCGGCCCGCCCGAGAACACCCGCGGTTCCGATGGCCGCAATGTTTCACGCCAGGTGAGCGACCTCGTGGGACGCGTCCGCGCCGTCGCCGATCACCGCAGCAACTCCCTGCTGCTATCGGCCAACATTCACCTGCTACCCCAGCTCATGAAGCTCATCGACGAACTCGATGCGCCGACGCCGCAGGTGCTCATCGAGGCGCGCATCGTGGAGGTCTCCAGCGACTTCATGGACAAGCTCGGTGTCCGCTGGTCGCCGGACGGCGCGAAAACCTTCACCGCAAGCGACTACGACAACTCCATCCTCGCCGGCACCACCGGAAAATACACCAAGGGTTTCGGAGGCAACACCGCTGCAAACAGTCCCGGTGCCGGTTCGGTGGGGGCCGCGCTGGCCACGCTCCGCTCGGGCGTCATCGACAGCAGCGTGAGCATGGATTTCCTCATCCAGTTCCTGAAAAAGAAGGTCGGCGCCACCGTGCTCGCGGAACCGCAGATCAACGTCGGCGACAACGAGACCGCCAAGCTGTTCGTCGGATCGCAGGTCCCCTTCATCAAGGATTCCCAAAACACGCAGGTGGGTTCCCTCAACCAGTCGTTCTCATACAAGGACGTCGGCGTGATCCTTGAGGTCGTGCCGCACGTGAACAAAGACGGCGACGTGAACCTCAAGATCCGGACTGAATCCTCCACCATCCAGCAGGGACAAACACTCTTCGGTGGCGCCATCCTCGACACCCGCAACTTCAAGACCCACGTCACCGCCCATCACGGCCAGACGCTGGTCATCGGCGGCATCATGCAAAAGCAGATGTCCGACACCACGCGCAAGGTTCCGGTGCTGGGCAGCATTCCCGGACTCGGCTGGGCCTTCAAAAAGCAGGACAAGACCATCAACGAAGTCGAGCTGCTGGTCTTCCTGCGCACCACGGTGGTGCTGGATGCCAAGGGCGGCGGCGAAATGACCGACGAAATCAACCGTCGCATGCCGGCCATCCACAAGTTGGAGGAGGAACGCAACGCGCCGCCCGACGCGAAGAAGAAGGAAAAGTCCAAGTAGGCCGTCGGTAGGGGTGGAGTCTCGTCATTGCACGACGCCTTGGAGTCCCTAGGCTGCCGCCATGCTCCTGCGGCGCCTTGCCTGGATTCTCACCCTGCTTCCCGTTGTCTTCGGCCCCGTCCTAAGTGCTTCGTCGGACGCCGCCTCGCAGCCCAACGTCATTGTCATCCTGGTCGACGACCTCGGCTGGGCAGACCTCGGCTGCTACGGTAGCCGGTTTCATCAGACGCCGAACATCGACCGCCTCGCGCAGGACTCGATGCGCTTCACCGATGCCTACAGCGCCTGCACGGTGTGCTCACCCACCCGGGCCTCCCTGCTCACCGGAAAAACCCCAGCGCGGCTCCACCTCACCGACTGGATCGCAGGCCACGATGCCCCGAAGGCCAAGCTGCGTCCTCCAGCCTGGTCGCAGCGCCTCGACCCCTCGGAACCCACTCTCGCGTCACGCCTGAAGTCAGCCGGCTACGCCACGGCCAGCATTGGCAAATGGCACCTCGGCACCAACTCCACCCCCGAGGCCTACGGCTTCGACCTCAACGTCGGCGGCGATCACCGCGGTCAGCCTCCCCGCTACGTTTCCCCCTACGGACTTCCGAAACTCACCGACGGTCCCCCGGGCGAGTTCCTCACCGATCGCGAATGCACCGAGGCGCTGCGGTTTATCGAGCAAAACAGGGCGCATCCCTTCTTCCTCTACCTGCCCCACTACGCCGTTCACACCCCGCTCGCGGGCAAGCCCGAGGTGATCGAGAAGTATCGCCACCGCACGCCTGACGAGCAGGGCAACGTCACCTACGCGGCGCTGTTGGAGTCGGTCGATGATTCCGTCGGCCGGATCCGGGCACGTCTCACCGAACTGGGCTTGGCCACCAATACCGTGGTGATCTTCACCTCCGACAACGGAGGCCTCGTCCTCGGAGGCGACACCAAATCCACCAGCAACTTCCCGCTCCGCTCCGGCAAGGGGGACGCCTACGAGGGCGGCGTGCGCGTCCCGCTGATCGTGCACTGGCCCGGCGTCACCAAGCCCGGATCCACGACCTCGACGCCGGCGCAGTCGATGGATCTCTATCCCACGGTCCTTGAACTCACCGGCACATCCGATGCGCCCGACCACGTCGTGGACGGCGTCAGTCTGGTTCCCCTGC
>CANGMO010000385.1 GCA_947454295.1 Verrucomicrobiota bacterium
CCTCGATCGTTTGGTCAGCCGGGTGGGGTTCGTGGTGCGCTTCATGGCGCTCTTCACAGTGATCACCGGATTGGTCGTGCTGGGGGGAACGATCGTCACCGGACGCTGGCAGCGGCTTCAGGAATCGGTCCTGCTGCGAACGCTGGGGGCAAGTCGCGCCCAGATGCGTGGTATTCTCATCACCGAGTATGCGGCCTTGGGATCGCTGGCCGCTGCGTGTGGCATCGCCCTTGCCGCAGGTGCCAGCACCGCCCTGTCCATCCTCGCCTTTCATTCTCCGCCCGTGATCCCCCTTCCCGCCCTGGGCGCGGCCTGGATTGTGGTGACCCTCCTGACCATCGGGATTGGCGTGCTCGGAAGCCGGGGCATCGCGAACGAATCCCCCCTGGAAGTTCTTCGGCGCGAAGCCTGACCCGGAGCAGTGCCAGGCGGCGTGGAAAGCGTCCTGGCCGTTTGGAATGGGCAGCGATGCCACAGGACATAGGGTCGCCGCTTATGAAACGAAGCAGCGCCGTCCGTTTGACGTTGACCGGTACGGTCGCCGCCAGCCTCACGGCGGCCGGATGCCAGCAGTCCGAAACGACGCCCGTTCCCGTCCCCACCACGCTGGTGAGCACGAACCAAGTCTACACCAACAACACGTTCGTGGCTGGCTCCGGCTATTATCACGCACCGTTCCGCGCCTGGTACAGCCACCCGTTCAACACCTACTGGCCCAATCGCGGTTACTTCTACGGCGGACAATGGTGGGCGACACCCTACCAGGGCGCCTTGGATCCCAGCCGGCCGACCCCGTCAGCCGTGCTGCGCGCCAACGGCACTCGCGATGGCTACGCCCCGGCTCCCGTGAGCGAACCGGGAATCGTTCGTGGCGGATTCGGCAGCTCCCATGCAAGCGAGTCCGCCGGCAGCTAAATACCTCCACCGCTGAAATCCCCCACGCCATTTCCACGACATCGATCCCTGTTCCCACAGCATTCCATGAAACGTCACACCGGATCCGCACGACCCGACTGGCAGTCCCGGGTTGAATCCATCGGACTGACCTACCACACGCACGAGCATGGCCCGTACTGGAATGACGCCTCATGGTACGAGTTCACGGCCGACGAAATCGACATCCTGGAAGAAGCCGCCAACACGCTGCATGCCCTCTGCGTGGAGGCCGCCGGGGTGGTCATTGAACGCGAGTGGTGGTCGCGACTGGCCATACCGGCCGCGGCGATTCCCGTCATCCGCGCCTCGTGGGAGCGCGACGATTTCAGTCTCTACGGGCGATTCGATCTCGCGTGGGACGGCACCGGGAAACCGAAGATGCTGGAATACAATGCAGACACTCCAACCTCATTGATCGAAGCCTCGGTGGCGCAATGGTTCTGGCTCCAGGACCGCTTCCCCGGCGCGGATCAGTTCAACAGCATTCACGAACGATTGATCCGTGCCTGGAAGCGCGCACCAGCCGGGCGGATCCACTTCGTCGCCACCCGCCTCTCGGACGAAGATCGGCAGACGGTCCACTACCTGCGCGACACCTGCGCTCAAGCCGGGCATGCCACCACCGAGCTTGCACTCGAGAATGTGGGCTGGGATGCGCGCCAGCTTCGTTTCGTGGATCTGGACCGCCAGCCCATGAATCGTGTCTTCAAGTTGCACCCATGGGAATGGATGTGGGGCGAGCCCTTCTCCCGACACCTCGCCAAAACTCCCATGGTCTGGATTGAACCCGCGTGGAAGATGCTCCTGAGCAACAAGGGTCTGCTGCCCATTCTATGGGAACTATTTCCCGAACACCCCAACCTGCTGCCGGCCTTCGCCGATCCCGCTGCGTTGAATGGATCGTTTGTGCGCAAGCCCCTGCTCAGTCGTGAAGGCGCGAACGTTCAGGTCGTTGAAAATGGGACGGTGGTTGAGGAAGTCGGCGGCGACTACGGCGACGAGGGATACATCTATCAGGCCCCCGCCCGGATGGGATCCCACGATGGTCGTCATCCGGTGCTGGGGGCGTGGATTGTTGATCACGAAGCCGCCGGTCTTGGCATCCGCGAGGACGCCCGCCGCATCACGGGCAACACCAGCCAGTTTGTTCCGCATTTGTTCCAGGCACGGACTGCATAACGAACGGTTGAGTTTCCATCATGCGGGAGCAATTCTTGGGCATCCCGATGAACCTGCACCACCTTGAGCTCTTCTACTACGTGGCACGGCACGGCGGCATCATGGAGGCAGTCCGCAACATGCCCTATGGCATTCAGCAGCCGGCCATCAGCGGGCAGATCCTGCAGTTGGAAGCGGATCTGGGATTGAAGCTGTTCAACCGCCGTCCCTTTGAGCTCACCGCCGCCGGACACGAGCTGTACGGTTTTGTTTTCCCGTTCTTCTCCCAGATTGACGCCGTTGGCGAACGTCTGCGCGGCGGCACCATCCAAACCCTGCGCCTCGCCGCTCCGGTATTCGCCCTGCGCGAGCATCTTCCCGAGCTGCTGCGCAATGTTCAGGAACGCTTTCCGCAGCTGCGCATCACGCTGCGCGAAGCCCACCAGCCCGAGATCGCCGGGCTGCTGGAGCGGCAGGAGATTGATTGTGCCGTCACCGTGGTGGAAGGACAGGTCGCCCCCAGAATCCAGTCCGAGCCTCTGCTCAGCCTTGGCGCCGCCTTCCTGGTTCCCAAGCATCACAAAGCGCGCACCGCCGCTGAACTCCTCGAATCCGTCGCCTCGGGCGCCGAGCAATCCGCGTTGATCAGCCTGCCCGCCAACGAGGCATTGCCCCGCCGGTTTCGCGAGCTGACCTCTCGACTCGGATTGGAATGGATCCCATCCATCGAGGTCACGGCACTCGATTTGATCGACACCTACGCGGCCAACGGATTCGGCATTGGGTTGACCCTTACCCTGCCTGGCAAGCGTCCAACGTCCGGCCTGCGGGCGCTGCCAATCAGCGAAATGGCGCCGGTAGAAGTCGGGACCTTGTGGCGCGATCCCCAGTCGCCTGCCGTCGAAGCCCTGCGCGCCGTGCTGCGCGCCCGAGCCGCCGTGGTCAAGCAGCAGGCCGCCTCTGCGGGAACGTGATTCCCGCACACGGCCGCGGCTTTCCTTCAACGGAATCCGCGCTAGGCTCCGCGGACTGTGAGTCAATTCCGCCCTTCCCTCGAACATGTCGGCCTGGCCGCGCGCGACAGCGCCGCGCTGGCGCAATGGTATCTCCGAGTCCTTGGCACCACTGTCCGATGGACCAATGAAGCCACTCCTCCCGCCTTCCTCCTCGAACTCCCGGCCGGTGGGATCGTCGAAATCTATCCAGCGGTCGAACCTGCCGCGGATGCCGCGCCCAACGGACGGCAGGGACTACGGCACCTCGCGTTGAAGGTCGAGAATCTCGACGAAGCGCGGAATGCGCTGGAAGCGGCTGGGGTAATCTTCTCCGAACCAGTGAAGCCCGCCGGTGGCGGCGGACGCGTGCAATTCTTCAGCGACCCGGAGGGCAATCTCCTGCACCTCGTCGAACGCCCATGAAGCCTTACGCGGCCGTCATCTTCGACATGGATGGGGTGATCGTCGACAGCGAGCCCCTGCACGTGCGCGCCTTCGAAGAGATCTTCGCCGAACTGGGCCACGCCGATCACGGACTCCACTTTCCCGACTACTTTGGCCGGTCGGACAAGGTTGTGTGGCTCGACTTCATCG
>CANGMO010000386.1 GCA_947454295.1 Verrucomicrobiota bacterium
CCTTCCACCAGCCAGTAGGCGCTGCCGCCCTTCAGGTAGGTGCCCCAATCGGTGCTGTTGTGGATGCGGCATCGCACAATGTGTCCCCACTGACCCGCGACCACGTCGATGCAGTTGTCGCCGGCATCCGAGATGTCGGAATCCTCGATGTACACGAATTGGCACTGATTCACCTTGAGCGTCTCGTCCTGGCCGTCACTCCGCACGGAGAGCACGCGCATTCGGCGCACCAGCACGTGATGACATTGTTCCCAGTGGAGCGCGTCGCCGCCGTCAACCGAGATGCGGAAGTCCTGCAGGTACACGTGGGCGCAATGGAAGAACTGAAGACTTCCCGGATCCCCCTTTGCCGACGGCCTGAATTCCACGGTGCCAGGCCCATCCGCCGGCTCGATGAGGATTGGGAAATCGGGGGTTCCCAGCCGATCCTCCAGATACGCGCCGAAGTGGGTGCCGGGGAGGAGACGTATCCGCGTTGCCTGCGATTGCATGCCCTCGGGCAAACTGCGGAAGGCGGCCAGCAGTCCGCGGAAGGCGGTGGAGCGGGTTCGACCGTCCTGGTCGTCATTCCCGTGGACCGGATCCACGTAGAGATCCACCCATTGCGGCGTGCCGATGTCGTAGGCCGGTCCTGCGGGTGCCGAATCCACCGAACGCAGGCGGAAGAATCGCTGACCACCATCAGGCCGCAGGTCCACTGCCATCAGTTCTCCGGTGACGTTGGTTTGAATCGGGAATCCGTCCGCGGCGGCCGAACTCCAGACGGGCGGTTGGAGAGTGGACGCGATCTCCAGTCGAAATCCCGGGGACGCCCAGCGGAGTTCGATGCGGCCCAAGGTGTCGCGTGACGCCCGCAACTCAGGCCCGCCCTGGGCGAGCAGGACGCCGGGGGCCGGCATCAGCCAGGCGGTCAGAAGCAACGGGAGCAGCAGGTGGCGGCACATGGGTAACAGGCATGACGGGAGACAACGCATCTCCCTAAACTCCCTTCCGAATCCCATGTCGGGATTCTTTCACCCCAATTCCACTTTTTCCCGTGATTTATATCCGACGCACCCAGCCATCCGGGTGGAGTTGCGCAGCAAAGTCATGGCGGTCGGTGTCGAGGCATGCTGGCACGTCAGCGGCAAGATCTGGAATCGACAGCAGACGCCGGGCGTTGGCCGCCGCGCGAATGGCAGTTGCGAGTTCACCGCGATGCGCGCGAAAGGCATCCAGGGCGACCTGCGCGGTATCGCTGAGTTCAAAGGGTGGGGCCGCGGCTTCGGTGAGGAGCCGATCGATCAGGGCGCCGGCACCAAGAATGTCCTCGTACGCCGGATTGGCTCCCGTTCCCGAGCAGACGAGCAGCAGGCCCTGAACGGACGGGTGGATCAAAACCCGTGAGGTGGCGGCCAGATTGGTGAATGCGGTTACCCAAACTGACTGCGCTCCGAAACAGGCCTGCAGGGCGCGGGTGCCATTGGTGGTGGTCATGGCCAGGTGGCGTCCGGCGAGTGCGGCGGTGCGCACCTCGCGCGGGGAATTGCCGAAGTCGAACGGGATGCCGTCCGCGTCGGCGGCTGCGATGCGGAGTCCGTGACGCTCACCTGCCAGCAGCAGGTCGGGGTCCGCCCGACGCAAGGCGACTGCCTCGGCGATCTCGCTCACCGGGCGAATCGCTGCGGCGCCGCGCGCCAGCATTTCCAGCATGGTGGTGGTGGCCCGTAGCACGTCGAACACCGCGCAGGCGGTGCGGGAGAGCTCGCGATGCCGAAGGGTTTCCTGTTCGGCTGGGCTGAGCAGCACATCAATTGGGATCATGGCGTGGCGTGGCGTGGCGGGATGAGGGGCGCGAGACGGGCTTGGGCCGGCCGAGAGTGGTGCCGAGATTCACGCGGGCGTGATGAAACAGGTACTGCTGCGCGTATCCCGCATTGAGGCCAAAGTGGGTGTCAACGAACTGTTGCAGCCGGCTGGGGGAGGGCTTGCGACGGGGAAAGTAGAGGTGACGTAGCACCTTGAGGATCCACACGTCGGCGGGGAAGGCGTCCTGCCGTCCGTAGGCGAACAGGAGCACGCAGTCGGCGATCTTGCGCCCCACACCGTGCAGTTCCATCAGCTGCCGGCGGGCTTCGATGGTGGGCAGTGATCTCAATGAGTCTAGGTTCAGCCGCCCTTCAGCGACGGCCCGTGCCGCGCCGTGCAGGTAGGGGGCGCGAAACCCCATGCGGCATTCGCGAAGGACCGATTCGTCCACGGCGGCGACCGCGGAAGCCGCAGGAAACGCGAAGCCCCA
Organism: Verrucomicrobiota bacterium; assembly: GCA_947454295.1. Classification (GTDB taxonomy): domain Bacteria; phylum Verrucomicrobiota; class Verrucomicrobiia; order Limisphaerales; family UBA9464; genus CAIVQB01. Next base: position 2,279 of record CANGMO010000386.1, read on the forward strand.
GGGCGTTCCGGGTGGTGACGTTACCGGCGGACCCAGACGACGGCAGAGGTGCTCCATGCATTGGCGGATCTGCACGATCTGCTTGGTGGAACTGAGGATGAATCCTGCCAGGCATTCCCAAGGATCTTGCAGCAGGAGCCGAAGGCCGCGGCAGGCGGCGACCGCTTCGTTGAGCGGGCGCTCGTTCGGGAAGGTTTTGAGAATCGAATCTAGATCGACTCCGGTTTGCAGGTACGTCTCCAGCCACGACCAGTCGCGCTGCGGTTCGAGGGTGGTGGCCTCAATGGATCCTGAGGTTCCGGGCACCGCATCCAAGCGGACCCATCGGCCGAGGACCACCGATTCCCAGCCGCTGCCTACGGACTGCCAGCGGAAGGCCTGGCCGCTGCACAGGGTCGCGGCGAGGTCGTAGTCGACGACCAGAATCCGATGCCGAAACTCAGCGGGGACCACGGCAGGCAAACAGTTGGATGCGGTGACGGTGATGTCCGCGCTCCGTGACGTCGAACAATCCCAGGCTGGTGACCGATTCAAACTCGCCGCGCAGCCGGTCGGGCACGGGTTGTTCGGTGGTCACCTCCAGGACGTAGAGCGCATTTTCGCCGGTGCGTCCGGCATAGCGATGCTCCGGCCAGAACCAGAACTGATTTTCCGGTACCGCGCTGGAACGCACCGTGACCAACGGGCTGCTCGTTCGCACCCGGGCCCGGGCTTCGGGAAGGTAGAAGCTCATGAGCCCTGCGCGGCCATAGTGGTCGGCAATGAGAAAGACGGGCTTCCCTTCGCGTTTTTCGAAGGCCAGTCGCTGTTCGTTGACCAGCTTGGCGAGCGCTTGGTGGCCGCGGACGCGGCGCAGCGGATCGATCCGGTCCGGCAGAGCCTGTCCGCTGATTTTTTCAACCAGCCCCGTGTCATGCAGCAGGACCACGATGGGGAGGCCGATGGCGATGCCAACGCTGAGAAGTCGCTTGGCGGTTCGCAGCGCGACGGGTGGTTGGTGGTGCCACCAGACGGTGGTGAACAGGAACAGCGGCAGAATGGACGGGGCGATCCAGTTGGGCTGGACGCGGGCGCGTAGGGTGTAGCCCAGGAACGTCACAAATACCGGGCCGCCAAAGCACAGCAGATACCAGAGCAGGGCGGCGCGGGGATTCGAACGATCCTGCCGCAGCGGGCTGCGCAGAAAGGCGATCACCGCCCAGACCACGGCGATGAAGAACACGGGATTCATGAGCGCCGGAACGGCGCCCAGGAAATCGATGAGGAAATTCGCCGTGGGATGCCACGCGGTGTCCAGCCCACCCCGTTCCGACAGATGGCGCCAAGTAATCCAGCCGTTGGAGTGGTTCCAAATGACCACCGGCAGGGTGCAGATCAAATTGATGACCAATGCCAGCCAGGGAC
>CANGMO010000387.1 GCA_947454295.1 Verrucomicrobiota bacterium
ATTGCTCCGGTGGTGTCGCCCGCCACGGTCGACTTGTAGGTGAACCAGGTCTGCTGGCTGTCAGTGACGTAGGTGCCCTTGCCGCCGTTGGGGAGATTGGATGCGGTTTCCGCGTTGCCGTAGCTGGCGCCAATTCCGAAGCCGAGGTTTTGGAGCCACTCGCGATCGCTGTTGAGGAACGGATGGGTGAAGAGGCGTCCGGCAGCTTCCTTTTTGCCCTCGATGTCGGTGTTGTTGGCGTTGCTGCCATCGGCGGTTCCGTTCAGCACGGCGGCAGCGTAGGAGAGACGTCCGTCAAACAGGTCGCCCGAAACCTGGACGCCGAGGTCGCGATTTGGAACGAGCTGAGTGGGGAGACCGCTCTCGATGAACGTACGGTCGCGGTCCGATTGCAGGACTTCGAGTCCCACCGGCGATTTGAACTTGCCCGCCTTGATGGCGAATTCCGGCGCCACGCGGTAGGCGAGATTCGCATCGAGTATCGTCGGGGACTGGGCTGTCGCGCTGCCTCCACCAAATTCGGTCACGAGCTGGAAATCAAAGTCGCGGTAGAACGTTCCCTCGGAGATGAGCCGGGCGCGGCGGAGAAGGAACGTCTCGGACGGCGTCGTGCCGCCATTCTGGATGAACCATCGGGAGTCGGCCTGGGCCAGTCCCCGCAAACGGAAGACGAAGTTGGTGTCGGCCGATCGGACTTGGAATCCCTGACCTCCAAGCGTGACCACCGGAGTGGTCTTGGCCTTCTCGGCGGAAGCCTCGGCGGCGATCTCATTCTCCCGCTTGAGCACTTTGACCTGCTGCTGCAGATCCTTCACCGCCGGATCCGGTGTGGTGGCCGCCGTCGCCACCGGATGCTCGATTCCCGCCACCTTTCGTTCCAATTCCTCAATTCGCTTCAAGAGGGTGGCGATGGTGGCGGACTGGTCGTCGGCTCCCAGGGCGCCCGAGGCGAGAAGGGAGGCAAGCAGTGTGCTGGAGACGAGTTTGGAGGTGGCGTTCATGCAGGACGTGCCCCGGTGGGCTCTGTTTGTTTGGTTAAAGTGTTGGGTGTGCTGATCGGCGCGGTTGCCGGGTGTTGCCTTGAGCTTGCCGCGCGTCACAGGGCTAATTTGAAACAATACATCTAGTAAGTCAATAGGTGAATGGATGTATTCGTATCATGCCTGGCGAAAGTTGGTTGCGTATGGATAAAACCAAGATGGAAGCATGTGGTTGGGAGTTGTTGTAATTCACGTATTGCACGCTGGTTGCGATCGCCTTCCCCTGGCGGACCCGGGGAATCGCGAGCGGCGAGCGATGGAAAACGAGTCGAAGATGAATTCCCCCTTTCGTCTGCGAGCCTCGTCGCGATAGTTGCCGCGAATTCTCATGAGACGCGTACTTCTTTCCTTGGCTTGGATGGTGCCGGTCTTCGGATTGGTGGCGGGAACCGGCGAGGACTGGCCGCAGTGGCGTGGCCCGCATTTCGATGGCTCGGCGCGGGCAACGGGGCTTCCCGCGGAGCTATCGGCATCGAACACTGTCTGGAAGGCCGAGCTTCCGGGAAAGAGCGGTGCGACGCCGATTATTTGGGAGAACACGGTGTTTGTTTCGAGCGCGGACGCGCAGCGTCAGCTCAACCTGCTAGCACTGGATCGTGCCACGGGGAAGGTTCGATGGACGTCGACCGTCGCGGTGGGGGACAAGGATGTCGGCCGGAACAACATGGCCTCGCCCTCGCCGGTCACCGATGGAAAGCGCGTGATTGCCATGTTTGGCACCGGGGACCTCGCCGCGTTTGATTTTTCGGGTAAGGAGCTTTGGCACCGCAACCTCGGCAAGGATTACGGGAAGTTCGCGGTGATGTGGATTTACGGCAGCAGTCCCACGCTGTTCGAAGGCAGGCTCTATGTTCAGGTTCTGCAGCGTCCCGAGGTGCCGCCGGATTATCCGCAGATTGATGGCAATCCGACGCGTGAGTCCTATCTGCTCCAGATCGATCCAGCCACCGGCAAGACGCTGTGGAAGCAGGTCCGGCACACGGATTCCACGAAGGAATCCAACGAGGCCTATTCCACGCCGATTCCGTATCGCGGCGTCACGGGAACCCAGCTGCTGGTGGTCGGCGGGGATCACGTCAGCGGGCATCGGCTGGCCGACGGCACTGAGATCTGGCGCGCGCGGTTGTACGAGAAGCGCGACGACTGGTATCGCATCGTGACATCGCCGGTGGCCATGGACGGCCTGATTTATGCCAGCGGCCCGAAGGGGCAGCCGGTGGTGGCGTTCCGCGAAGGAGCCAGGGGCGAGGTGGGCGACGCGCAGGTGGCGTGGCGCTTCCAGGAGAATCCCACGGACTGGAGCACGCCGCTGGTGTACGACGGAAAGCTGTTCGTCCTGGATGGCGGGAAGCGAGTGTTGTCGCGGTTGAATCCGAAGACCGGGGCGGTGGCGTGGAGCGGAAAGCTTCCGGGTACTGGACCCATTTGGGGTTCACCCACCGGGGCCGATGGAAAGATCTATCTCGCGTCGGAAGAGGGCACGGTGTCGGTGGTATCCGCGGGGGATGAGTTTAAGATTCTCTCCACCACCCGGATTGCCGACGAGGCGCCGGTTCGCGGCAGTATAGCCGTGGCCAAGGGGCAGGTGTTCCTGCGGACCGCCAAGCAGCTCCACTGCTTTGGGAGTCATTGAGTGCCTGCGCACCCCGGAAAACGCGGAGCCATCGTGGGCCTTGCCGGCAGGCTTCTGCTGGCAGGCTTGCTGATGGGGGCATGGTCGCGGGATGTCGTCTGCGCTGCGCCGGCGCGTCCGGATGCCGCGGGGCGGGTGGTGTTGAACGGCCGGCCGTACATCGCGGTGAGTGAATGGGCCGCGGCGAATCGACTCGGGGTGCAGTGGAACCCGCGGTCGGGCGAAATGCGGCTGATCAGCAAATGGGCGCGTCTCAATTTCAAGGCCGACACCCAGCGCGTTGAGCACGACGGGGTGATGGTGTGGCTGTCGTATCCGGTGTTGCGCACGGGCGACCGCCTGTACGTGTCGCAGCGCGATCAGGAGTCCGTGCTGAGTCCCCTGATGCAGCCGCCCCGGCTTCCGGCCGGCAGGAAGATTTTCACGGTGGCCGTGAATGCCGGTCATGGAGGAAAAGATCCGGGAAACCTCGCCGGAAGCCGACAGGAGAAGCAGTACACGCTGCTTCTCGCCCTTGAACTCCAGCGCCAGCTACGTCGTGCGGGACTCAAGGTGGTGATGGTGCGCGAGCACGATGTCTTTGTGGATCTTGGCGAGCGCCCGGCGATTGCTCGAACCCGTGCCGCGGATTTGTACGTCAGTCTTCACTACAACTCGACGCCCGGTGGCGATGAGGCGCAGGGGCTGGAGACCTATTGCCTGACTCCCGCGGGAAGCAGTTCCACCAACGACCGCGGCGGGCACGGCGGCGGCTATCTCCCGGGAAATCGCTTCGACCGGGAGAATCTTCGTCTGGCCTACGAGGTTCACCGTTCTGTACTGGGGCAGATGGAATTCATCGACCGGGGCGTGCGGCACGCGCGGTTCAAGGAACTCACTGTCGCCGCAATGCCGGCCATCCTCGTGGAAGGCGGATTCATGAACAGCCGCGAAGACGGACGAAAGATCTTCTCCGAAGTGGGACGCCAGAAATACGCCACCGCAATGGTGGACGGAATCCTG
>CANGMO010000388.1 GCA_947454295.1 Verrucomicrobiota bacterium
GGAATCCTGGATCAACGGGCCGATGAACGCTCGAGGGACTACGTGCAGGACGTCCGCGACGAGGTGCGCCACATGTCCGGCCTCGTCAACGAACTGCTCTCCTTCTCCAAGGCCAGCCTGCGCCAGCGCGACCTCCCGCTGGAAACGGTGGCCCTGCTCCCGTTGGTCACCGCCGCCGTGGACCGGGAGGATCCGCCCCCCGGCTTCGTGCAGGTCACCATTGCCGAAGAGCTGCTGGTCGAAGCCGCACCGGATCTGCTGTCGCGCGCCGTGGGCAATCTGGTGCGCAATGCCCTGCGTTACGCCGCCCAAGCGGGACCAATCACCGTCACCGCCGAACGAGTGGGCGAGCACGTTCGACTGGTGATCGCCGACCAGGGCCCCGGCGTTCCGCCGGAGGCCCTATCACGACTGGGCGAACCCTTCTACCGCCCCGACGCCGCCCGCACCCGCGAAGACGGCGGCGCCGGCCTGGGGCTGGCCATCGTCCGCAGCTGCATCGACGCCTGCCGCGCCACCGTCCACTTCCGCAATCGGACCCCAAGCGGATTCGAGGCGGAGATCACGCTGGGTTCAGTGAGTTCTCCGACACATGCGTGATTCTCTCCTGGGGAATTAGACCTCCCTCACCCGGGTTTCCTGCCATGAGCGCGCACGCGCCAGGGGGGCAAAATCCCCTGGCCCGCAAGTTCCCGCATTTTTCCTGGCCATTCTGAAGCCCGGCTTCGACTAAGTGGATGAGTCTTTCACCATGGAATCGAATCACCAGGATCGGGAACGCTGCCTTGCTGCAGAACGTGGCAGCCGGGAAGCCGCCGAGCAGCTGCTGGAGGCCCACTATCAGGCGGTGTTCGCCTACCATCGACGTCAGGTGGCATCCGATGCCGATGCTGCGGATCTGACCCAGGAGACCTTTCGCAGCGTCTGGCGGTCCTTGGAATCCTTTCGCTCAGCCTCCAGTGTTCGCACCTGGATTCACCGCATCGCGTACTGCACCTGGGTCGACTGGATGCGTCGGCAACGGAAGCCGGAGATCCGCTCCGAAGTCTGGTGGGACAGTCTTCCCTGTCCGACTGCTGATCCCTCCCATGCTGCCATGGATGCGGAATCGCTTCGGGATCTCTGGTTCCAGGTGGCCTCCCTGCCAGAGGAGGAGCGGCAGGTCATTCACCTTCACTTTGGTCAGCAGCTCACCCAGGCCCAGGCCGCTGAGGTGCTCAGGGTCTCGTTGAGCACCCTCAAAGTCCGTTTGACCTCCGCCACGGATCGTCTCCGCCGCCGACTCCAGAGCGGGCACTCCGCCACCGTACTTCCGAACGCTTGAATCCCACTCCCATGCTCACCCATTCCGAACTTGCCTCGTTGCTTCAGGGATCTCCCTCCCCCACGCCGCCTCCGGACCTGCTTTCGGACCTGAAGCGGCAGATTATGCTTCCGCGACCAAAGCCCACCGCGATCCATCGGCCATCAAGCCTCATGCGGCAATGGATCCGGCTTGTCCTCGCAGGGGTTGGCACGGCGGCGATCGCACTCATGGTCGGCACCGGGATCCTCAACCTTGGGGGTGGGAGATCGTTCGCCGGGGCGGCCGAGTCGCTCCGGCACGTTCGCTCCATGCGCGTCGTTCAATTCGAGCGCCAGGGCCCCAGCCAGTCGGTAATCCGCGATCCTCAGAAACCGGCGAATGCCTGGCCCAATTTTTCGACTTCGCTGCATCCTTCAAATCCTCTGGTTCAAACGGAGATTCGGTACCGTATCAACGCCAGCGGCCAGGCGGAACGGGTCACCGTGCGCGAACACGAAACCGTGTGGAACCGCCGCAATTGGGAACTGCGAGTGGATCGCGACACCGGCGGGCGCACGTTCCGCCTGAACTCAATGCCTCAGGATCTTGAGTCCATCGTCGCGCCAACGCTCGAAGCCTTGTCCGGGACATTTCATCCCGCCGCATCCCAGGTTGCCACGGCCACGGCTTCGACGGATCCGCTGCTGGACGGATGCTGGGTGGGGGAGCGTCAGCTGCGTGGCATGTCGTCCGGCGACCACACGCCGAGTTGGGTCGACCGGATCTGGTTTCATGAGGCGACACGACTGGCTCGTCGGGTGGAGATGACCAGCGACGACTACGTAACGGATGGAAAACCCTGGGTGTTCCACGCCCTGGAATTTCATGAAGTCGACCAGGCCATGGAGGACCACTGGTTTCAGTTTGCGATCTCGGACGCAGATCTGCAGCCCCTTGGCCTGACCCGGGCGGCTTTGGACCAACTCTCCCCTCGCGCCTTCTCGGCAGAGGTGTCCGGCGAAGCGGGGAAAGCGATATCGGTGGTACTGGTTGACGCCAATGGAACGCGTCGGCTGGAAGGTAGCCTGCCGTTTCGATTCGTTCACGACCCCAACGAAACGACCAAGATCGACATCCGATTCAAGGACGCCCTGGCCCACCCCGTCGGACTGAAGCTCAACAACACCGGAATCGACACGGTCGGCACCGGGTTGCACGCCGAGGTTCCGCCGTCTGGAGCCATTCGGATGAATTCGGTAGCGCCGTAGGCGCGACCTCATCGTAGATCTCGGTGTCAGATTCAACCGAGCCCCGCTGGGTGGCGGCTTCTTCACCCCGAAGCAGATCCCGACGATGCCGCCCCTTTTCGGGGCTCACCCGATTGACGGTGCGCGTACTACAACGAGAACGCTCCTCCGGAGCTCGAGGGAATCAATCGCCGCGACTCACTCCCCCGTCTTCATCAACTCCTGCGCGGTCGCCAATTCGGTGGTGGGGACGCGAATCGAGTAGAATTGGGATCCACCGCCGGCGGGGCCGTAGGCATTGGTGCCCAGCTCCATGGGATGCAACCCCTCCGCCCGCAGCATGCTGAGGATCATCTCGGCTTCAATCTGGGTGGCCGCGGTGCACAAGACGGAGAAGGCGGAAGTGGGCATGATGAAGTGATTGGGGATTTGGGTAATTCCGCTCCTGTCAGATGACTGATCCCAACCTGAACGGCGCCCGCGTCGCCGTCAATGGCTCGAGCCAGGTTCACCCACGCGTTCGTCTCATTCCGAGAATAGCCCCGGCCTGAAGGCCGGGGCTATTCTCAAAACGAGATGATTCAACAGAGGGACGACGTGCTGCAGCGGGGGGCCGTTCGGCCAGCGGGCTTCCGAGCCGGCAACGACGGCGCTGGCGCTGGTCGTCGTGAATCTACGGAAGCGCTGCAGCTCCTCCCTACCCCACGAAGGTGAGGCGGTGCTGCTGCGCCGCCGTGACTGAAATTCCCCTCAACCCTTTCAGCGTTTCAACCCTTCAACTGCCGTATTTAGGATCAACGCTCAACCCGTCCCCCCACCACCCGCTCCACAAACTCGATCCAGACTCCGTGCGTCACCGACGGCTCCAGCAGAATCGCGGGACCAAACGCCCCCGCCATACGATGAACCGATGACCCGAGATTCGCTCGGAGGCAGGCTTCGGTCGCGCGCAGTTCCTGCACCTCAATGGTCACGCCCACTATGCCCCCTTCGTGGCGCTCCAGAAACGCCGCCACCGGGCCGCGTCCACGAATCGGTGAAACCACCAGCACATCCCCTGCTCCGGCGATCACGCGACGTCCCTGCGCCTTTAAGAATGGAAGTGACATCCGCGATCCCAACTTGAACTCCATCGACCGCCAC
>CANGMO010000389.1 GCA_947454295.1 Verrucomicrobiota bacterium
GGAAAAACAAATTGGTTCGTTGCGAGGAAGCGGGGGAACTTTTGAAGTCGCCCGAGTTTGTAACGCGAGCGTCATGCGGGTGCGAGAGATTTCCCATTTCGCATCCACTTTTTTCGAATACGAACAGCAAGCATCACATCGTCGCGCACCTTGCAGCGACACACCATCCGCCTATCATCGACCACGCACCATGTCCGCATCCGAGACACAACTCACGCCGATGATGGCGCAGTACCGACGCATCAAGGGCGAGCTCCCCAAGGATGCGCTGCTGCTCTTCAGGCTGGGCGATTTCTACGAGATGTTCTTCGAGGATGCGCAGACGGGATCGCAGCTCCTCAATCTTTCGCTCACCAAGCGCAATGGCATTCCGATGTGCGGCCTGCCGCATCACGCGGCGAACGGATACATCAGCCGGCTGTTGAAGGCGGGACGCAAGGTCGCCGTCTGCGATCAGGCCGAGGAGGCGAAGCCCGGCAAGCTGGTTCAGCGCGAGGTCACCGCGATTCTGTCGCCAGGCACGCACTTCGATGAGCGGCTGCTGGTGGCGGAGCGAAACAACTTTCTCGCGGCCGCCTTTCAATTGGGCGGACGCACCGGTCTTGCGGTGCTGGATCTCACCACCGGTGATTTTCGTGTCACCGAGATCGCCGATGGGCGAGCCCTCTCCGCGGAGCTGGAGCGGTTGCGTCCAACCGAGCTGGTGCTGCCCTCCGGGGACGCGGCGCTTCACTCGCAGTGCTCGGGCTCCGGGGCGCAGATCAGTTTCTACGAGGACTGGACGTTTCTTCCCGAGACGTCGCTGTTCACGCTGAAGGATCACTTCAAGGTCGCCGCACTGGACGGATTCGGTCTGCGCGATCGCGCTGCCGCCATCGGCGCCGCGGGCGGGATGCTTCACTACCTGGTGCATCACCTGCGCCGGGACCTGCGCCACCTCACGCGCCTGGGATACTACGAGACGACCGATCATCTCGTACTCGACACGGTTTCGCTCCGGAATTTGGAGATCCTCGAGCCACTGCATCGGGATGCCGCGCGCAACACCACGCTCTTCGGCGCGCTGAACCGCACGCTGACCCCCATGGGAGCGCGACGGTTGCGCGACTGGCTCACCCAGCCGCTGGCCTCGGTGGAGGCGATTCAGCGACGGCAGCAGGCGGTGGCCGCGTGGCGCAGCCAGCCAGGATTGCTCGAGGGATTCCGGGGCCGTCTTCCAGAGATTCGCGACCTGGAGAGAACCCTGGGGCGGCTCAGTCTTGGATCCGGGAACGGGCGCGATCTCGTCGCCCTGCGTCACGCGCTGGATCATCTGCCCATGATCCGCGGGCTGCTCTTCCAGCTTTGCGGCAGTCCACCGAGTCCCGCCCAGGGCGACCTTGATGGCGTCGAGGCCCCCCCGGCGCCAACACTGCCGCTCATCGAGGAATTGACCGCCGAGCTTCTCGAGTTTCCGGATCTCGCCGAGCTGCTTGGACGCGCCATTTCCGATGAACCGCCGCTCGCCGTGAAGGAGGGTGGCATCATTCGCGACGGCTTCAGCCCGGAACTCGACGAACTCCGTTCCGCGGCCCGCGGCGGCAAGGACTGGGTGGCGAAGCTGCAGCAGGACGAGATCGCGCGCACCGGCATCCCCTCGCTCAAGGTCGGATTCAACTCGGTGTTCGGCTACTACATCGAGGTCAGCAAGGCGAACCTCTCGAAGGTGCCGCCGGAGTACATCCGCAAGCAGACCATCGCGAATGGCGAACGCTTCATCACGCAGGATCTGAAGACCATGGAGTCGAAGATCCTTGGCGCCGAGGAACGGGCCACCCAGCTGGAGTATGATTTGTTTCTGAAGGTGCGCGAAGAGGTCCTCGGACGATTGCGGGAACTCCAGCAGACCGCCGTGGCCCTCTCTCGGCTCGATGTGCTCGCGGCGTTCGCGGAGATCGCACGACTGCACGACTGGGTGGAACCCGAGGTGGGCGATTCCGGCGTCCTGTCGATGCACGATGGACGCCATCCGGTGCTCGACCTGCAGCCGGGAGAGGAGCGGTTCATTCCCAACGACACCGAGCTCGACGTCGAGCGCGAGCAGATCGCACTGATCACCGGCCCGAACATGGCGGGTAAGAGCACGTTCATCCGGCAGGTGGCCCTGCTGACCCTGCTCGCCCACACCGGATGCCCGCTGCCCGCGGCGAAGGCGCGGGTGGATCTGGTGGATCGCATCTTCACGCGCATTGGCGCCAGCGACGACCTCGCCCGCGGGCAAAGTACGTTCATGGTGGAAATGAGCGAGACCGCCAACATTCTCAACAACGCCACGCGACGGAGTCTGGTGATCCTCGACGAAATTGGCCGTGGCACGAGCACCTTTGACGGACTGAGTCTCGCCTGGAGCATTGTGGAGCATCTCCACCAGCAGGTGGGGGCTAAGACCCTCTTCGCCACGCATTATCACGAGCTCACCGAGCTCGGTTCCGATCCCGATTCCACGGGTGCCGAGGCGCCCGCGACGGCGGCCGGCCCGCGACTGCCGCGCGTCCGCAACTACCACGTTGCCGTGCGGGACTGGAACGATCAGCTGATCTTTCTGCGCAAGGTCCAGCCCGGGCCAACGGACAAGAGTCACGGCATCCAGGTGGCGCGACTGGCCGGGGTTCCCCTGCCCGTCATTGATCGTGCCAAGGAAATCCTCCGCGTCCTCGAGGAGGCGGAACTCAACGTGCACCAACTCGGTGGCGGCGAGGCGGCGCCCACGGGAGGACGTCGCGCCGCCCGCGCCGGTATGAAGCGCGAGCGATTGCAGGAGCTTCCCCCCGCGCCGCAGCTCGATCTCTTTTCCTGAGTCCCACCGAATTCTTCCCGGCCGACCCCTCGTTTTCATGACCGATCCGATCACCCTTCGCGATGGCGACCACGCACTGGCCGTGGTTTACCCCCAACTCGGCGGATGGCTCACTCGCTACGCCCGGCAGGTGCCGGGAGCGGGTTGGGTTGACGTATTGCAGGACGACCCCGCCGTGGTGGGCCGCTATCCCGACCGCATGTGGGCGGGGAATCCCATTCTCTTCCCGCACGTCAGCTACAACACGGCGGATGGCAAGGAGGGCCACTATCAGTTGAACGGCACCACCTACGCCTCCGTGCAGCACGGATTCGCGCGCCGCATTCCCTGGCACGTGGTGGATCAAGGGGCTGACTTCATGACCCAGGAGATCACCGACTCCGAGCTGACCCGCCCCAGCTATCCCTTTGCCTTCTCGCACCGGGTGACCTACCGCCTGCGCGAAGGCCGATTGCTATGCGAGCAGGTCATTGAAAACCGCGACAGTGCGCCGCTGCCCTTCAGCACCGGATTCCATCCATACTTCCGGCTGCCCCTGACCGGAAAGGGAACCCGTCAGCGCTCCTATCTGCGACTGCCGCGCGCCACGCGGTTCAATCCCATTGGCAAGGCGGAGTCCTTCTTCGAGGAGCCGATGGCGGCGAATCGGTTGAGCACCGCGGTGGACGTCAGCGGCACGGTCTTCCTGGGCAATCTGGCGACGCGCGAAATTGCGCTCGTGGACCCCGAAGGGGGTGTGGAGGCCGTGTTGAATTTCGAGACCCATCCGGCGTACCGCTTCGTGGCGCTGTGGGCGCGGAGCCCTGAGGATCCTTTCTATTGCATCGAACCGTGGAC
>CANGMO010000390.1 GCA_947454295.1 Verrucomicrobiota bacterium
GTTGTGCAGCCAGGATCCGGCATCGCTGGAAGGGCGACTGGCGCCCTGGCTGTTCACGGTCTGCCGACGACGGGCTCTCGACGTGCTGCGAAAGAGCCACCGTATGACCCCGCTGAGCGACGTTGATTTGGAGACTCGACCCGACGCAAGTCCACCGCCCGATGTGGCGAGCGACACCCGCGAGCAGACGCATCATGCGCTGCGGTTGCTGTCGATGCTTCCCGTGAACCAGCGCGAGGTGGTCCGGCTGAAGTTTCAGAATCAGCTGAGCTACGAGGAGATCGCCGCCGTGACCTCGTTGAGCGTCAGCAATGTCGGATTCCTCCTGCACACCGCCCTCAAGACGCTGCGGCTCCGCATGGCGGAAATGGAATCCGGAACCGCGTCCACCGCCCGCCCGTAACCCGAACCGATTCCGAACATGACTTTTTCCCCTGATTCTCCCGAGCTCACCGCATATCTGCTGGGTGAGCTGGATCCCGAAACCCGCGCCGCCCTGGAGGCGGAACTGGCCCGCTCGCCCGAGCTGGCGGCGGAGTTGACCTCCCTCAGCCAGGTTCTGGGTGTGGTTTCCGACGCCTTTTCGACGGAGCCCGCGGTGGGCCTCTCTCCGGAACAGCACCAGCGGGTGATGGAGGCGCTGTCTCCAATTCCAGCGGTGCCCAACGACAGTCCTTCCGCTCACGGCGGGGCGACGCCTTCGCTTTGGGCTGCCTGGACAGAGTGGCTTGGGTGGCGTGGTGGTTTTGCTTTGGCCGGCGGATTGGCGGCGGTCGCTGTGGGGCTGTTCCTGATCGCCCCAAAACGCGAGGCGACCCAGTCCATGGCCATGGCCATGGCAGATGGCCTCCGCTATCAGCCGGATTGGACGCCACCGCAAGTCGCCACCCAGGCGGTTGTCATCCCGGCTGGCTTGGATGCCGCGGTTCCTCCTCCGCCTGCCCCCAGCGGGACAAAACTGGCCGCTGCCACCGCAGCGTCTTCGGCAGCGGGCGACGGTCCAATGGCGCCAACCCTGGCAAAGCGCTACGGGCTGATGCTGGCGCCGCAGTCATCTGCCGCGGCTGCCGAGTCCAAAGAGAAGTTGGAAGCGCCCAGGCAGTTCGATACCGCAGGCACGGCGGCACCCCAGGTGACCAGGACACTTTCGGCCTCGAGCGACAGATCCCGCGGGGGGCTGCAGCCTTCGCCGCGGCCGACGGTTGGGAGAACGCTGGCTGAAAACGAAAACCTGGCCCGGGCGGAGCGTGTGTGGGAAACCCAACAACGTGCTGCCACGTTCGCCAGGGCGGGAACTCCAGCGATCCAGGATCTCTCGGAGCAGAGCGCGACATTGACTGCCGCTCCGTCATCCGCAACCCGAGCGAAGTTGAACCTCGGCCGGCAATACGCTTACAAGGCGCAGCCGCTCGCCACCGTGGGGCAGGCCGACTCCTTTGGTGAAGCGATCGAAAGTACGGCTCGTTTTGGTTTCCGGGGTGGCACGCCCCCAGCCGCTGACGCCCTCGCCTTGCGGGTAATTGAAGCCAACGCCCCCTCCACCGCTTTCGCACCCATTCAGGACAATCCGTTTCAGACCGTGACCACCGCGCCACTCTCCACCTTTGGCATGGATGTGGACACCGGCAGCTACTCGATGATTCGCCGCATGCTCCGGGAGAATTCCCTTCCTCCGGCGGACGCCGTTCGACTGGAGGAGTTGCTCAACTACTTCAGCTACGAGTATCCCCAGCCCAAGGGGGATCATCCGCTGGGAGCGACGGTGGAAGTGGCCGCGTGCCCCTGGAACGAGGCACACAAATTGGTCCGCATCGGCGTGAAGGCACGTGAGGTGGCCGACCGCGAACGGCCCCGTTCCAATCTGGTGTTCCTGTTGGATGTCAGCGGCTCCATGGCCCCGGAAACCCGGCTGCCGTTGGTGAAGCGGGCCATGCGGCTGTTGATTGACCGATTGTCGCCCCGCGACACGGTGGGCATCGTCACCTATGCCGGCGAGGCCCGCGTCGCGCTGGAGCCGGTGGCGATTTCCGATGACGGACGCCGTCAAGTTACCGAAGTGCTCGATGGCCTTCAGGCCGGCAGCGGCACGCATGGCAGCGCCGGCATCCAGAACGCCTATGCCATGGCCACCAATCATTTCATCGCGGGCGGGGTGAACCGGGTGATTCTCTGCACCGATGGGGACTTCAATGTGGGTGTCACCGATCAGAACGAACTCCTCTCGCTCATCGCCGCACGGGCCAAGTCCGGTGTCTTCCTGAGCGTGCTGGGCTTCGGGATGGACAATCTCAAGGACTCCACGCTCGAACTTCTCGCCGACCGCGGGAATGGCAACTACGCCTACATCGACTCCTTCGCCGAAGCCCGCAAGGTGCTGGTGAAACAGCTCGACGGGACCCTGGTCACGGTGGCCAAGGACGCCAAGATTCAGGTCGAGTTCAATCCGGCGCGGGTTTCCCGCTATCGCCTGCTCGGCTACGAGAAGCGCTTGCTGCGGGATCGCGATTTCAATGATGACACCAAGGATGCCGGTGATGTGGGGGCGGGACATTCGGTGACCGCACTTTACGAAGTGGAACCGGTGGGGGGCACCGGGGCGGGCGTGGATCCGCTGCGCTATGGCGCCGCGCCGGCCACCATGGAAAACAGGTCCCGCGGGACTCACGTGGATGAGTTGCTGAACCTCAAGATTCGCTACAAGCAGCCCGACGGACAGACCAGCCGTTTGATGGAGATGCCGGTGAAGGATGCCGACCGCGAACTCGCCAAGGCCTCGACCGACTTCAAGTTCGCCGCGTCCGTGGCCGGCTACGGCATGTTGCTTCGCCAATCCCCGCATGCGGGATCGCTCACCTGGGAACAGGTGCTGCGACTCGCGGAGCAGGGGCAGGGCAATGATGTAGACGGGTATCGCGCGGAATTCATCGACCTGGCCCGTCGGGCCCAGGCGCTGCGGGGCCAACCTTGATTCTGCAATCCTTAAACCTAAATGCGGCAGTTGAAGGGTTGAAGGGGAATTCAGTCACGGCGGCGCAGCAACGCCGCCCCACCTTCACGGGGTAGGGCAGAGCTGCCGCTCCGTCGTCGCTGGCATGGAAGCCCGACAGCGATTTCAACTGTCAGAATTGGGTTCTATCACTCTCGCTATGAATCGAAAACATGTCGCATTGGGGTGCCTCGGGCTTTGGCTGAGCATTTCGCCCCTCATCGCACTGGTGACCGAGCACAAAAAGGAACCGGTGCACGTCTCAAGCTGGTCGGAACCGGTGGATCAACTGATCAATCATCCGGCCCGGTTTGAAGGCCGGGTGGGGCCGTTCGCTCCCCAGGCGGAGTTTCAGTACGACGGGAGTCCGGAGGTGCTCAACGGCCTGCTGGCCCAGTACGCCAAGATCCCGGGGCGATCCTCGGTGATCTATCTCACCACGGGCCCGATGACGGGCCCGCTGGCGGCGCATTCCGATATCAGCGGGAAGATTTCCATTTGGATTCGGGTCACCGGCGTTGAGGACCTGAAGACCTGGAAGATTCCCGCGGGTCTCGGAGTGGAACGACTCGACGTTCCAGGGGGACTGCCGCACCTCCATCGCAGCGCCCTGGAGGAGGCCATCGGCAGATTCCTGCGGGATCACCCCGTTCCACCCGGCGCCAAGGACTCACCGTCCA
>CANGMO010000391.1 GCA_947454295.1 Verrucomicrobiota bacterium
ACACCTCGCGCCGCATCTGGGGCATCCGCCAGGAGGGGCGACAGCTTCAGTCGGTAATTCAGATCGGCACCTCCCCGCAGGGCATCGCCTCCTTCGCCGAAGACGATCAGGGCAACCTCTACGTCGTGGGATACGAAGGCATGGTGTACCGCCTCGAGCTCGCCGAAACCGAATACACCGTTCCTGCTTCCCGGAATCCGCTGTGACCCTGAAACGCATCCTGAACCTGTTTTCGTTCGCATGAATGCCATCCAAGGCTGGTGCTCGGCGCTATCGCTGCCCCTGTCGCTGCTCGCGGCTCTCCCCGGCCTGGGAGAAGACGCCGCATCCGGGCCGGTCCGCTGGATTCGGACCGCGGTGCCGCTGCCGGAATCCATCTGGAGCGTGGAGGCCATCGACGCCAATCACGACGGCAGACGCGACCTCATTGCCATGGGCGAGACCCGCGTGTACGCGCTCCTGGCACCGGACTGGAAACCGCACGTGCTCTTCGATTCCAAGGAGCCCAAGATGCTCTATTGCGTGGCCTTCGACGCGGATGGGGATGGCGATGCGGATCTCGCCGTGGGGCGGTACCGCGTGCCTTCGATCGAATATCGAAAAGCCCTGGCGTCCGGAAAACCGGCCCCGGAACCCACCGGACCGGAGTTCAGCATCGCCTGGATTGAGAACGTCCAGACCGTCGACAAGCCGTGGCCGCTGCACGTCCTGGATCGAGAATTCAACGGCACGCATGGACTTTGGACCGGCGACCTCAACGGCGACGGCCGGCCGGATCTCGTCCTCGACAGCATTGAAGGGCCGACGTTCGCCAAGAGCCTCGCCTGGTTCGAAACCCCGAAGCGTGGCGGCACGACCTTTACCCGGCACCTCATCACCCACGGCGGCGCGGATGGACGGCCCCATTATCTCGATGTCGCCGATCTCAACCGCGATGGCCGACCCGATCTCCTGGTTGGCGATTCCGGGGGCGGCACCTTTACGTGGTGGGAACAGGGGGCGAAGCCCGATCAACCCTGGACGCGCCATCTGATCGCCGCCGATCCCGGCGCCACCAACCTCCGCGCCGCAGACATCAATCGCGACGGCATTCCCGACGTGGTCGCCAGCTGCGGGCACGGGCGGGGCGTCTTTTGGTTTGAGGGTCCCAACTGGACCCGTCACGTCATCGACGCCGACCTGCGCGATCCCCACGCGCTGGCCGTGGGCGACTTCGATGGCGACGGCATTCCCGACGTGGCCGTGGCCTCCTTCGGCGCCAAGCTCGCGCGCTGGTATCGCAACGATGGTCACGGTGGATTCGTCGCGCATGATTTCGACACCGGGAACCAGCAGGAAGCCTACGATCTCAAGGCGACCGATCTGGACGGCGATGGACGCCTCGATCTGATTCTCGCCGGCCGTGAGACCCGCAACGCCGTCTGGTACCGCAACACGCCGGCACAGTGACCGCAGCGAACCCGGCTGGGCGCAGCGTCAATGCACGAAGAACACAACGACCAACTGCGCGACCACAATGCGCAGAATCATGGTCAGCGGATACACCGAGGCATAGGCCAGGGCCGGAGCATCGGAGCCGGCAGTAGTATTGGCGAACGCCAGAGCCGGGGGATCGGTCATGCTGCCGGAGAGCAGGCCGCAGAGGTTCATGAAGTTTAGCTTGAGCACCAGTCGGGCGAACCCGCCCACGATCAGGAGCGGGATCAACGTGATTCCCACCGCCGCGACCATCCACCGAATCCCGTTGGCGCTGAAAATGATCTCGGTGAAGTGCTCGCCCGCCTTGAGTCCGACGCAGGCCAGGAACAACACGATGCCCAGCTCCCGCAGCGCGATATTGGCGTTCTCCGGCATGTACCAGACGACCGGTCCAATGCGGCCGATCTGACTGAACAGAATCGCGGCCAGCAGCGGTCCACCCGCGATGCCGAGCCGGACCGGAACGGGAATTCCGGCCACATGAATGGGCAGCACCCCCAACAGCACGCCCACGGCGACGCCAACGAACACGGCCACAAAGTTGGTATGATTGAGCGCCTTGGAGGAGTTGCCCACCTCGTTTGCCGCTCGCGTGATGTCGGCATCGCGCCCCACCACCTGAAGGACATCGCCAAACTGGAGACGCATCCAGCTGGTCGCCGGCATCTCCACCCCGGCGCGATTCAGGCGGGTCACCGACACCCCGAAGGCCTGGTCGAATCCGATTTCACGAACCGTTTTGCCAAGCGCCTCGCGCCGAGTGACCACCACGCGGCGGAAAGTCACCTCGCCCGGCGCGTGCATGAGGTCCTTGGAGCTCTCGCGGCCGAGAATGAGCATGAACTTCCGGAGATTCGCCGGTGTTCCCACGGCCAGGATGGTGTCACCGACGTGCACCGGCATGTCGCCGCGTGCCGCATGAACCGATTCCTCCCCCGCAAAGAGGATCCGGGAAATGATGACCGAGAGCTCGCTGCGCCCCGGAATCTCGCGAATGGCAACGCCATTGAGGTTCTCGTTTTCGACCATGATGGTCATGCGGGACAGAGGGTCCGATCCCTGGCGATGCGCCTCGCCGAACTGGCTGGCCTCGCGTTCCAGATTTATCCGGAAAAGTCCGCGAAACAGAATCATCGAGAGGATGATTCCAATAATGCCGAACGGATAGGAAACCGCGTAGGCGAGGGCCGGCAATTCGAGTCGGGTGGCATCTTCCAACGACAGCGACTTGAGGGCCTGTTGGGCCGCACCGAGGGACGGGGTGTTGGTGGTGGCGCCTGAAAACAGCCCCACCGCGGCAGCCAGATCGATCTTCAGCAGCATCGCGAGCCCCACGGAACAGGCGGCCCCCAGGAGCACGATCGCGGCGGCCATCAAATTGAGCGGCAACCCTTCGCGTCGCAGCGACGTGAAGAATCCAGGGCCCACCTGCAGGCCGATGGTGTACACGAAGAGCACCAGCCCCAGGTCGCGTCCGAATTCGAGCACGGAGCGCTCCACCCCCACCTGGAAATGACCGAACACGATGCCGACAAACAGCACCCCCGCCACGCCCAGGCCGATGCCCCGGATGCGGAGCTTTCCGAAGGCGAGTCCAAGGGCGGCGACGGACGCGAGCATCAACAGGGCGTACGCGACGGGTTGCAGCGCGTGCAGCTCTCCCAGCCAGCCGCCGGGGGCGGCCGGAGTAGCCGCGAGTTGAGCAAAAGTCATAGGCGATGGGTGGAACCCCACCCGGGCAAGCCAACTGCGATGGACAAAATGGGCATTTAGAAACTGTAGATGTAGGTGAGCCGGACGATCTGCTCAAAGGGCCTGGGGGTGCTGACCGGCAGGTCCACCCCCGTCATGATGACGTGGTGGTGGTGCAGGTTGAACCGAAATCCCGGTGTCAATGTGACAACGGAGTGTCCGTGGTTCGGGCCGTCCAGATCGGTCTTCGAGAACGCCTCAACAAAGGTCGTGAAGTTCTCCAACGGCGACGTGGGAGCGGACCAGGTTTTGGCGAGAGTGAGGTCGTAGGTCAGGTCGTTGCGACGGCCTCCGACCGCGGACGGACCGATCCAGGTCTCCTCCTGGACGTGCCAGTACAGGCCCACCCGATGCAGCCCCACCGGGGTCAGATCATGCCACCCTGCGAGTGCGAAACTGGTGACGGTCTGCCGTTCCCCCAC
>CANGMO010000392.1 GCA_947454295.1 Verrucomicrobiota bacterium
CAACAACCGCGTTAGCGTCGGCGTGGTTGCCGACGGCAAATACCTCACGCGCGACGGCATCAAGGATCCCAAGACCATCTTCCACCGCGAAGTGCCCGAGAACAAATGGATCGAGCAGCACCTCGCGACCGGCAAGAGCTGCGGTGAATACTGGCTCACTGCGGAATACACCTTCCGGTCCGAATTCTGCGCCGACGATGGCCTGGTGCTGGCCGGGGATGCGTACGGGTTCCTGGATCCGGTGTTCTCCAGCGGCCTGATGCTTGCCCTCAAGAGCGGCGTGGCGGCGGCCGATGCCGTGCACCAGGCGCTGCAGGAGGGGGATTGCAGCGCGTCCCAGTTTGCCGGCTACGCGGCCATGATGCGCGAAGGCATGGAGAACATGCGCAAGCTGGTATACGCGTTCTACGATCCGACGGTCAGCTTCCGCCATGTCACTGACAAGAATCCCGACATGCACGGCCTGCTGACCGACTGCCTGTCCGGCGACGTCAATCGCGACTTCACGACCCTCTTCGACGCCTTCCGCGAATTCACCGAAATCCCGGAACCCCTGCCCTTCGGCATGCCGGCCCCAGGTCGATCCTCCATGATCGCCGCCTGAGCCACGCCGCTCCCGCTCTGGATTTTCGCGGGACCGGCACTAATCTCCCGACGCTTGAATCTGGTCCAGATCACTCCGGGCGCTGGCGGGATGTACTGCGGGAATTGTTTCCGCGACAACGCGCTGGTGTCCGCCCTGCGGCGCGCCGGTCATGACACCGTCATGGTGCCGCTGTATCTGCCCATGACGCTCGACGAGCCCACCACCGCGGGCTCGGTGCCCACGTTCTTCGGAGGCATCAACGTTTACCTCGACCAGAAACTGGCGTGGTACCGCCACGCCCCGGCCTGGATCCGTCGTTGGATGGATGCCGCCCCGCTACTGCGTTGGGCCTCGGGCAAGGCGGCGAAGACCCGCGCCGACGACGTTGGCGATCTCACCGTTTCCATGCTCCGCGGGGCCGAGGGCAATCAATCCCGCGATTTGGCCGAACTGACCGGGTGGCTGGGCCAGTTACCACGCCCCGACGCGGTGCTGCTTTCCAACGCCCTGCTGGCGGGCTTCACCCGGGAACTTCAGCGCCGCCTCGACACCCGCGTGATCTGCTTCCTGCAAAGCGAGGAAGCCTTTCTGGATTCCATGCCCGAACCGTGGAGGACGCAGGCATGGGATGAACTTCGCGCCCGGGCCGTCGATGTGGACGGATGGATTGCGCCCAGCCGGTTCTTCGCCGAGCGGATGACGCGCCGTCTCGAATTGACCGCGGGCCAGGTGGAAGTGGTCTACAACGGGATCCATCTCGAAGGATACGACCGCCTTCCGGATCGTCCCGATCCCTCGCCTGACGCGCCCCTAACCCTCGGCTTCTTCGCACGCATGTGCCCGGAGAAGGGGCTCGAAACCGTGGTCGATGCATTCATCTCCCTTCGCAACTCCGGGAGACACCCGCGCCTTCGCCTGAAACTCGGCGGCGGGTGTGGCCCCGGTGATGAACCGTTCGTGCAGCGCCTGTGCCGGCGACTCGATGAGGCCGGGTTGGCCTCCGAGGTGACCGTGTCCAGGAATCTCAGCCGCGAGGAGAAGGTAAACTTCTACGGCGAGTGCGATGTCCTCTCCGTGCCGGCACGCAATGACGAAGCCTTCGGCCTGTACATCATTGAGTCGCTCGCCGCGGGGACGCCCCTGGTCCAACCCGATTGCGGTTCCTTCCCGGAGTTGCTCACCGCCACTGGCGGCGGGGTGCTTTGCGGGCCGAACACCAGCGCAGCCCTGGCGGCCACCCTCGATCCCCTGCTCCGCGATCCCGCACGCCTTCGCACGATGGGAAGAACCGGTCGCGAACGCGTGTTCCGCGAATTCACGGACACGCGGATGGCCCAATCCACGATCACCGCCCTCGATCGCATTCTGGGGCGCCGCCGCACCGCAGTGGCCACCTGATTCCCCCGACGCCCGGCAGATTGCCACCCACCCGCTCCCCAGTCACACTCCCCCCGACGTGCCCTCCGAATTCACAGCCACCCGCCGTGTGGAGTTCAGCGAGACCGACCTCGCCGGAATCGTCCACTTCTCCAACTTTTTCAAGTATATGGAGACCGTCGAGCATGCCTTTTGGCGGTCGCTGGGCGGGTCGGTGGTCATGCCGCAGTTCGATCCCCCACTCGGCCTGCCTCGCGTCCACGCCTCGTGCGATTTTCGCCGCCCGTTGCGGTTTGAGGATGTGGTGGAAATGCGTCTGCGGGTCACGGAGAAGCGGGCCCGCACCCTGAGCTATGAAATCCGGTTCCGACGCCTCGAGCCCGGTCCCGTCGAGGAGGTGGCGGTGGGAAAACTAACCGTGGTCTGTGTCGCCAAGAAACCCGACGGCACGCTTCAAGCGGTCCCGTTTCCGCCCGAACTCTACGCAAAAATCGACATTGCCCCGCTCGAACCCGGTCAGCCGACCTGACTCAGATTCGGAGATCACAGATCGAAGCTCGGAGATCGGGATTGGTTTGCAAACCCGCCGAGTGGCGCGGTAAGCAATCCGTGCGGCAGAGCGAGGGTCCCCCCCGCATCTTCCATCTTCGATCTCCGATCAACCTTCCATATCCCGGGTGTAGTACAGGATGCGCCCGCAATTGCTGCAGTTCGCGATTTCCTTCTGCGCCTTGGCGGCGAGGAACACCTGCTGGGGCAGCTTCATGTGGCAGCCGCCGCAGGTCACGTTGTTGACGCCCACGATGATGTTTTCACCGCGGGTCTGGAGAATGCGGTCATACTTGGACAGCACCTGTGAATCCACCCCGCTGGCCGCCTCGGCGCGCTCGGTGGTCACTGCCGCCAATTCCTTCTGGAGATTGGCCTCGCGCCCGGCGAGATCGGCCAGGTGCCGGTCGCTCTCGGCCTTCAGCTCGGACGCCACCTTGGCCGCTGCCGCCAGTTCCTTGGCGGCTGACTCCGCCTGCTCCATCAACACCAGTTCCTGATCCTCCAGGGCGCGAATCTCGCCCTGAGTCGTCTCGATCTGGTGGTTGTAGCGCTTGTACTCGTCGTTGCTCTTGGTCTGCCCCTGGCCGGTCTCGCACTTGCGAATGAAATCCCGCTTGGAATCGACCTCCAGCTCGAGCTTCTTGCGGTCGCTCTCGATCTGGCGCGTGCGAATCTTGGCGGTCTCATGGCCCGCATTGGCGAGGGCCGCCTTGTCCTGGAGACGTTTGCGCTGGATGGGAACGTCATTCAGTTCCGCCCGGACACGCAGGAGTCGGCGATCGCGATCCTGAAGGATGAGCAGCTGTTCAATGACGGGAAGCATGGTGGCGTCACGCTATCGGGGCCGCGCCGGCACGGTCAACGAGCAAGCCCGCAACTGTCCCCAAAAAGATTGAACGATTCCTGCCCCTCCCGGCTCTCAGTTGCCAACGAGGGCAGCCGGACTAGGCTGCCGGGCATGACTCTCCCCCGCTTTCCATCACGTCGATCCACCGGCCGCCTGGCCGCCGCGACCGCTGCGGCCGCGCTGGCGCTGGGGGCGTCGGTGGCGCCTGTCCGCTCGCTCGCGGCAGAGAGCGAATCGCTTCGAGTCGCGCGCCACCTCAATCAGGCATTCATCGAGGTCACCGAAG
>CANGMO010000393.1 GCA_947454295.1 Verrucomicrobiota bacterium
TATCTCCTGCCGAATCTGTTCACGGCAGGCAACCTGTTCTGCGGATTCCTGGCCCTCACGCGCATCGTGGAGGCCGACCCGGGCTCCGTGAATTTCAATGCCGTCATTCGCACCGCACTCGGGTACATCCTGCTGGCCTGCATCCTTGATCTCCTCGACGGCCGGGTGGCCCGCATGGGGGGATTCGAATCCCCGTTCGGCCGCGAGTTCGATTCACTCGCCGACATCGTCAGCTTTGGCGTGGCCCCGGCCTTCCTGGTGCATCGCATCGTGCTCAAGCCGGTATTCGTCAATCATCCGCAGGTGGGCTGGTTCATCGCCTCAATCTACGTGATCTGCGGAGCCTTCCGACTCGCGCGATTCAACTGCCTCGCCGCCCAGGCGGGAACCGGCGGCGGGAAGTACTTCCTCGGATTCCCCATTCCAGCGGCGGCGGGAATGGTGGCGTCGCTGACCCTCTTCCTCCTCTGGTGGGATGAAAAACAATTCCAAGAGGTCGAAGGCAGCTACTGGCGCTACCTTTTGCCGGTGATCCTGGTGTTCCTCTCGGCGATGATGGTCAGCGAGGTGAAATACCCCACCTTCAAGAAGCTCGACTGGCGCACCCAGCGGCCGTTCGTGAAGACGTTGATCATCGTCCTCATCATCGGGTTCCTCCTCCTGCTGTGGCAGAAGGTCCTCCCGGTGGCCGCGCCTCTGGGATTCACCGCCTATCTGATTTACGGTTTCGTCCGCCCAAGCATTTCCCGCGAAATGCAGCGCGAAATCGAAGTCGATGATGAACCGGACGACGCGGAGGACGGCGGCGATCCCGGCCCGCGGTCCACCGGCATCCGCTGACCTGGATCCGCGCGGATGATTGACTGGGGAGACATTGCCCTCGGCGGAGGGTTGGGACTGCTGGCCGGGTTTATCACCTCGGCCCTTGGCGGTCCCATCAACGTGACCATCGTCAACGAAAGCGCCCGCAACGGATTCCTGCGCGCCTTCCTGATCGCCGTCGGCGCGGTGGTGATGGAAACCATCTACTGCGGCGTCGCCTTTGCCGGATTCTCCAGCTTTTTTCTCAGCCGCAATGTTCAGGCAGCCATGCAGCTGGCCAGCTTCGTCCTGGTGCTATGGCTGGGGATCAAATACCTGCTCGCCGGCCACATCCCGGGTGAGGAGCGCGGCATGGCGATCGTGGAAAAGCGGCTGCATCCCCACACCGCGTTCTGGATCGGATTCGTCCGCGTGCTCGCCAATCCCGGCGTGCTGCTGCTCTGGCTGGGCATCACTGCATCGCTCTTGTCGAACGGCGTCCTGGATTCCCACTGGCGGTCCCGAACCACGTTCTGCGCAGGTGTCGCGCTCAGCGGACTGGCGTGGTTCGCCGGCGTCAGTTGGGGGGTTTCCCGCGGACACGGTCGCTTCTCGGGCCACCTCCTCCGTCGCATTTCCAAGGCCAGCGGGATCGTCCTGCTGGGCACCGCGGCCGTCATCGCCTACCGGCTCACCCACCTGCTGGCGCGGGGCTGAAGCTGCAAGCCCCTGACAGTCAGCGCATCCGGCGCAAAGCCGCCGCTGCCCCTACGGTTGGTAACCGAAGTCCTCCGGACCGCGTCTCTACCAGCAACACGAACCGATCCGGACGGGATGTTCCCTTCCTCCGGTTCGCGGCAGAGATCGAGGATCTCGATCCCCACTCCACACACACCACTCCCGCACTATGAAACACGCTTCTCTCCTTCGTGGCGCCCTGGCCGTCCTGGCCGCTGGCGCGTTGTATCAGTCCATGCCGATCCTCGCCCAAAACGCCGGAGGCGGCGGCGGTGCGGGCGGCGCCGCCGGCGGTGGCGGTGGCGGGCGGCGCGGCGGCGGCCCCATGGCCAACCTGTCCGACGAACAGCGCGAGGCCCTGCGCACGCTTAGCGCCGACACCCGAGAGCTGAACACCAAGCTCACCGAGGCCCGCAAGGAACTGAACGCCGCGATCTACGCCGAGACGGTCAATGAAGCGACCATCCGCGAGAAGTCGGCGGCCGTGGCCAAGATCGAGGCAGACGTTGCCGTCGCGCGTGCCAAGGGATTTGCCAAAATCCGCGACAAGTTCACCACGGAGCAGATCGACACGTTTAAGAACTCGCCCGGCTTCGGCGGCGGCTTCGGTGGTCGTGGCGGTGGCGCCGGTGGCGCAGGCGGTGGCGGAGGTGGCAATCGCCGGCCCGGCGGCGGTGGTGGCGGCCAGGCCCAGTAATATAGCCTCCGACACGCATTTCTTTCGGTCAGAGTGAGTCAATCAGTTGTGGCACGGGCCGTTCCCTTCATCGGGGGCGGCCCGTTGCGTCTTCTACCCGTACGTCGTGCCCGGTGAGCTTTTTGGTGCCTGGCCTGCCGTTTCAGGGCAACCTTGGGTCGTGGCTTCAACCGTCTCCTCCCCTGCCCTGTGGCGCTTGCTGAAGCAGCGCGATCGCCTGCTGTTGATCGCCGGCCCGTGCGTCATCGAGAGCGAACAGCTGTGCCTTCAAATCGCCCGACGCATGAAGTCGGTCTGCGCGCGCTTGGGCGTGAACTACGTCTTCAAAGCCAGCTTCGACAAGGCGAACCGATCCTCCGGCAGCTCGTTCCGGGGACCGGGGATCGAGGAGGGCCTCGCCGTGCTGGCGCGCATCCGCGCCAAGGTGGGCGTCCCCGTGCTCACCGACATCCACACGGAGGAACAGGCCGAACTCGCCGCGATGTCCGTCGACATCCTCCAGATTCCCGCCTTTCTCTGCCGGCAGACCGACCTGATCCGCACCGCGGTGGGAACCGGCGCCATCGTGAACATCAAGAAGGGGCAATTCCTCGCACCCCGCGACATGACCCAGGTGGTGCGCAAGGCCCGCGAAGCGGCCCCTGCCGGCCGGGCCAAGATCATGGTGACCGAACGGGGAACCACCTTCGGGTACAACAATCTGGTCGCCGACATGCGTTCCATCCCGATCCTTTCGGGCCTCGGGGTTCCGGTGGTCTTCGACGCCACCCATTCGGTCCAGCTTCCCGGGGCAAGCGGCGATTCGTCGGGTGGGCAGCGGGAATTCGCCCCGGTTCTGGCCCGATGCGCCATCGTGGCAGGAGCGGACGGATTGTTCGTTGAGACCCATCCCGACCCCGACAAGGCGCTCAGCGACGGACCCAACATGATTCCCCTCGCCGACCTCCCCAAACACCTGGCCCAGTGGGTTGCCCTGAGGCGAATCATGCGGAAATGAATGGTTTCCCGCGCGGGTCCGTCTTGACCTTCGCCCACTTCAGTTTCAGAACCTTCCCATCCATGAGCCGGCTGTCTCTGTTTCTTTCCCGTTCCGCCCTCGTCGCCACCCTGTTTGCCTGCGTTCCGCTCTCGCACGCCGCGGACACGAAGGCACCGGACAAGGCTCCCGCCAGCACCAACAAGCCACCCGAAGTGTCCATCTTCGCGGACAAGCGGCTTGAGGATGCCGTCCGCCAGCAGGTGTTCGCCAAGCGCTACACGAACTCACCGCTGACCGCCGCTGACGTCGCCAACGTCTCGACGTTCAACGGCAACGGAAAGGGCATCACCAGCCTCGCCGGCCTGGAACACTGCAAGGCGCTCGCCGCCGTCGATCTGGCCGGAAATGCGATCACCGATCTTTCGCCCCTCA
>CANGMO010000394.1 GCA_947454295.1 Verrucomicrobiota bacterium
AAGGTCGTGTGCAATCCCCCCGGCGGGGTCAGCTCCACACCCTTGTACTTGATGACCAGGGTTCCGTCCTCGGCCAGATTCACACTGAGTGGCTGCCAGGTGAGCAGATCCGGCGAGCCCGCGGTGTTGGCATCCTGGGGACCCGTTTGAAGTGAAGTGGGATCCGTTCCCACGGCCGCGTTGAGAGTCGGCAGCGCGTATTGATACACCAGCTTGTTGTCGATGCGCACGCTCATGCCGATGACGTCATCGGTCAAACTTGCCGAGCCTCCTGGACGGCCCGCCCCGTTCCACGAATTGTCGCCGCCGCTGTACCACGCATCGAACCCAATCGAGAGGCCGGTGGTCGCCCCCTCCTCGGGAAGATTGCTCTCCCCATTCGGTCCGGTGGCCCAGCCATTCAACGGGTCGGAGAGCACCGGATCGCCGGCATGGACGTGCGCATCCGCGGGTGAATCCGTGCCGCCGCCGATGCGCACGTCCATGCTGAAGCTGAATGCCTTCACCACGAGCCCGTTGTCGAAATCATCGAACACGATGGCACCCCGCTGACTGTTGATGGCGTCGGTGATGGACAAATAGCCGCCGCTCGACGGGTTCCCGTCGGTGGGAACCCATGCGGAAGTGCCGAAGAGCTTCAGGATGGCGCTGGGATCCGAATCAAAGTTGTAGGTTACCGATCCCGCCTGGCTGCGGATTCCACCGGCGCCCAGGCAGAATGCGACGCCTAGAATGCTTCCGTACTGATGCAGTTTCATGGTGTTGGTCTTTTTCTCCGACGGCTGACATCGCTCATCCTCCTCCAAAGGAATGCGTATGCCGTGAGATTGGGGAATTGCCGCGGGGCGCTGGTGCGACACTGCGGACTCATGGAATGCAACCGAACTCCGGGACCAGCAGGACTGCATGCCACGTCACCCCAGAAACGGGCACCGTCACCTGCCAAGGCAACCGGATTGCGAACCGGCATTGCATCGAACATGCCAGAAGCAAAATAGCCCGTTTTGCAGGCCATCCAGTCAGACGCAATTCCAGGTGTGAACAGTCCCTGTCCACATACCCGGTCAGTGTTTGACCGCGTGGGACATGACTTTGGGGAAAGGACCCCAAGCCAATTGCGACACCCCATTCCATCGCAGTGCGGGCAACCGCAGGAATCTCCTGAGGGCCGAGGAGACGGCCACAAACCCATGCGCCCCGCTAGCACGTTTTTGTGCCGGGGTTTTCGTCTTTCGACGCGTTTGGATCCGGGAAAAGAAAAAGGGCCCGGAATGATTCCGGGCCCTCGGCAACTGAAAGACCGTTTAGCGCAGCGCCTCGCTGAGAAACGACTTCATCGCCTCCCACGAACGCTTGTCCGCCTTCTCATTGTATTGGGCACCCTTCATGGCTCCCGTCGCTCGCCAGTCGGTAAAGCTGTGCACGGCGCCGCCGTAGGCAACCAGCTGCCAGTCGACACCGGCCTCGCGCATTTCCTTCTCGAATCCGGCCACCTCCTCCGCGGGAACGAAGGGATCATCGGCGCCGTGGCAGGCGAGCACGCGCGCCTTGATGTTTTTCGCATCGGCCGGCGTGGGCGATCCCAGGCCGCCATGGAAGCTCACCACGCCGCGGATCTCCGCGCCGCTGCGGGCGAGTTCGAGCACGCCCGTACCGCCGAAACAGTAGCCGATCGCGGCAGTATGGGCGGCGTCCACCGAGTGAAGCTTCTGCATCTGCGCCAGACCCGCCGCGAGACGGCGGCGAAACAGGGCGCGGTCGCCCTTGTACTGCCCGGCGAGCTTGCCCGCCTCGCCCGGATTGGAGGGACGAACACCCTTCCCATAGATATCCACCGCAAACGCCGTGTATCCCAAACCGGCGAGCATCTCGCAGCGCTTCTTCTCGTAGTCGCCGAGCCCCATCCACTGATGGACCACCAAGACCGCCGGCCGCGCGCCCTTGTCGGCGTCGTAGGCGACGAAGCCTTCCAGCACCGTGTCGCCCTCGCGGTATTCGATCACCTCGGTCTTGATCGCCGCGCCCACGGTCGACGTGAGCCAGAAGATTCCAGCCAGCCACACTGCCCAGTTTGAGAGTCGTGAATTCATGCGGGGAGAATACCCGGAAACCTCAAAGTGCAAAGTCGACTTTCGGCTTGGGACTTTTTCACCGCTGTTCATTCTTTCCCCATGCCCTTCGTCAACAGTTCCAAGACCGCCCCCCAGTACGACGTGATCATCGTCGGCTCCGGCGCCGGAGGCGGCACCAGTGCGTACGTGCTCGCCCTCGCGGGCGTCAAAGTGCTGATGCTTGAGGCCGGCAGGAATTACGACCCGGTCAAGGAAACCGCCATGTTCCAAACCGCCGGCCAGGCCCCGTTGCGCGCGGCGGCGACTCCGGACAAACACTTCGGATTTCACGACGCGACGGTTGACGGCGGCTGGACCAATCCGGGCGAACCCTACATGACCCGTCGGAGCGACAAGCCCGCCGACACCTACCACGAGGCCAAGGACTACGTTGCATTCGGTTCGAAGCAGGAATGGATCTGGTGGCGTCCCCGCATGCTGGGCGGGCGCACCAATCACTGGGGGCGCATCGCGCTCCGCATGGGTCCCTATGATTTCAAGCCACGCAGCCGGGATGGCCTCGGTCTCGACTGGCCGTTCGAATATGCGGAACTCGCCCCGTACTATGACAAGGTCGAGTCACTGATTGGCGTGTGGGGCAGCAACGAGGGCCTGGAGAACACTCCGGATTCCCCCAATGGGACGCTGCTTCCCGCACCCCGGCCCCGGGTGCCGGAAATGCTGCTGAAGAAGTATGCCGCCAAACTCGGCGTGCCGGTGATTCCGTCGCACATGGCCATCATGTCCCGGCGGCTCAACGCCAAGAAGATTGCCGCGGCCCTGCATCCCGATTCCCCCGAGGCGCAAAAGATTTCCGCGGACGAAATGGCCAAGCGGCAGGCCTGCTTCTGGGCCACCCCGTGCGGCCGCGGCTGCAGCATCAAGGCGAACTACCAGTCCACCACCGTCCACCTGCCCCCGGCCCTCGCCAGCGGCAACCTCGACATCGTCACCGACGCCATGGTCCGCGCGGTGAGCCTGGACGAAAACGGCAAGGCGACCGGCGTTCACTACGTGGACAAGAAGACGCGACAGGACGTCCATGTGAAGGGGCGCATCGTCATCCTGGCGGCCAGCGGCTGTGAATCGGCGCGCATTCTCCTCAATTCCAAGACCGCCCGGTTTGCCAACGGCGTTGCCAATTCGAGCGGCAAGGTGGGCCGCTACCTCATGGACACCGTGGGCGCCGGCCTCACCGGACAGATCCCGGCGCTGGAGAATCTTCCAATTTTCAATGACGAGGGCGCCGGCGGAGGCATGCACAGCTACACGCCGTGGTGGCTCTACAAGGAGCAGTTGGCGGGCAAGCTGGGCTTCGCGCGCGGTTACCACATTGAGATCAGCACCGGCCGCCAGGCCCCGGGCGCGGGCACCTTTGGGTTCCTCGACACCATCGCACCCGGCAGCTTCGGTTCGAAACTCAAGGAGGATGCACGGCGTTACTACGGATCAACCATCCATCTCGCGGGACGCGGCGAGATGATTCCGAATGACGACAGCTACTGCGAGGTGGACCCCGACAAGAAG
>CANGMO010000395.1 GCA_947454295.1 Verrucomicrobiota bacterium
AACGGAAACAGGGCGGCCCGCTTTGGCAGGCCGCCCTGTTTGGTTGAAAGTCCCGTGGCTAAGCCGGACTCAAGGTTCCGGGCTGGCCGTGGTGTCGATCAGAGCTTCTTGACGCGGACGTTCTTATAGAGAACGACGCTCTTGGGGTCGTGCGCCTGGAGGGCGATGGTGCCCGCGTTCAGCTTGCGCTCGAAATCCTTGCCGGGCTGGCGTCCGGCCTCTTCGGTGAAGTCGTTCACGAGCACGCCATTGAGGTAGATCTTGATGTTGTTGCCGCGGACGATGACGTGGTGGGTGTACCACTCGCCGTCCTTCACCACGCCCTTCAACTTGTCTTCCTTCACGTCCTGCACCGAGTACACGGACCCGGACTTGCGCCAGTCGCCGTGGGTCTGGTTGACCTGGGTTTCATATCCGCCCCAGGGCCATCCGCTGTCCTGGTACTTGGTGTGAATGTAGATGCCGCCATTGGAATTCGGCTGCGTCAGGACGTCGATCTTCAGCTCGAAGTTGGAGAACGGCTGCTCCGCACCCACGTAGAAGTTGTGGCTGCGGCCGCCATTGGCGCGGAAGGCGCCGTCGGCGATCGACCAGGAGTCCTTCGCCTCATTCACCTTCCAGCCGGTCCAGGTACCGTCGGAGATGTAGGTGAAGCCCTCGGAGTCCACAGTGCCCAGGGCATGGACGGGGCCGCCCGGCTTGGACGGGGCGGGGGCAAAGGTGGCGCAGCCGGCGAGCACGGCGGCGAGCACGGCGACAGAAAGGAATGATTTCATGGTTCGCCGTCTTGATACGTTCCCGGCGATTGCCGGGCAAACCGAAATCGAACCGCCCCGCCCGGACGGAGCCCCCGATCCGCCCGCAGGTTGCCGATGTCCTTCGGGCAGGGCAGGGTGAACCCCGCATTCATGTCCTCCGCCCCGAACCTCCGGCCCGCGAGTCGCGCTGATCTCCCGGCGCTGTACGCGGTGTGCCTGCAAACCGGGGATGGTGGCGGCGACGCGACCGGGCAGTTCAGTGATCCCGCCTGGCTGGGGCACCGGTTTGTCGGACCCTATGTCGTGCTGGAGCCAGCGTGGAGCTGGACGCTGGAGGATGCCGGCGGCCCGTGCGGATATCTCCTCGGGACGCCCGATTCGCTCCGCTTTGCGCGACGATTCGAGGAGCAGTGGATGCCTGAAATCGCCCCGGAACTGGAGGTGCGGCTGCAGCAGAACTCCTGCGGCGTCACGTCATTGGAGTTGGAGCAGAGAAACTGGTTTGCGGACCGGCAATGGGTGTTTCCGGAGCCACTGACCGAGTATCCGGCGCACCTGCACATCGATCTGCTCCCACGCGCTCGGGGACTGGGGCACGGACGGGCTATGGTGAATCAGCAGCTCGAATCGTTCGCCGCGGCCGGCGTTCCGGGCGTGCATCTCGGCATGCATCCCGACAACCTCCGGGCGCTGAAGTTTTATCAAGCGCTCGGCTTCACCGAACTCACCCGGATGCACGGCGTCCTCTACCTCGCCCAACGCCTCACCTGATCGAACATCCCCTCACCGATCCCTGTTTGCTGTTTGCTGATTACTGATCGCCGATTCCTGTTTTCTGTTTACCGAGTACCGCCCCATGTCTTCCCGAACCCTCCGCGCTTCCCGTCTCGCCGCCGCCGGTGTTGTGGCCGTCATCCGTGCTCCCGATCCCGAGCTGGTTCCGGAACTCGGAGCGGCCCTTGTGGCGGGCGGCATCACGGCGCTGGAAATCACCACGTCGACACCGCGTTTCGCCGATGCCATTCGGGCCACGCGGGTGGCCCTGGGGGATCAGGTGCTGATCGGCGCCGGGACGCTCATGGAGCCCGCCCAATGCGATGAGGCGATCTCGGCCGGCGCCGAGTTCGCGGTCAGTCCTGTCTTTCGTCCCGCGCTCATTCCGGGCTGCCACGCCGCTGGGGTGCCGGTGTTGCTCGGCGCGTTTACGCCGACCGAGGCGCAGGCGGTGCATGAGTCGGGTGCAGATTTTGTGAAACTCTTCCCCGCCGAAGTGCTGGGATTGAAATTCATCAAGGGGCTCAAGGCGCCCTTGCCGCATTTGAGGCTGGTTCCCACTGGAGGGGTGGATGCCACCAACGCCGGCGAATTCCGCCGGGCCGGGTGTGCGGCTGTCGGCGTGGGCGGAAGCCTCGTCAAACCGGATCTCCTCAAGGCGCACGACTGGCCCGCCCTGACGGCACTGGCGGCGGCGCTGGTGGCGTCGTGGCGATCCTAGTTCTTGGGGGCTCCTGCGCTGGTTCCCGCAGGGTCGCGTCAATAGTGCAGGACCCGATAGAATCGCGCGGCCTCGGTGGCGCGGACGCTCAGTTCCTCGACCCGGTTGGTGGCGGCACTGCCAAATTCGGCGGCTGAAGCCCAGCTGCCAGAATCGAGGCGGTCGCGGGATTCGATCCGGTGGCTCAATCCGGCGGGTGCATCGAACTTCAGATGGATGACAAAGGCGGAATCGATGGAGGCCTGGAGAATGCCCGGCGCGGAAACCGGTGCCGGATCCGGCAGGGCCGGGGATCCGCCGATCAAGGTGCTGCGTCGCCAGGAGGTGGCGTCGCCCAGCGGGCCAGGGTGGGCCTCATCCGCCAGCACCAGCGAGTAGCCGACGCCGTCGGTGAGCGGCTGCCACAACGGATCGTACCAGAAATCAAACACCGGCTCATCCAGCGGGCCGAACAGGGCGAGGCGCTCGCCCGAATTGGACAGCTGTTGGCTCCCGTACACGCCGAGGATGGCGCTCACCGTGGGATATTGAGTGGAGAAGCGTTCGAGATTGCGGACGAGGACGCCGCGTTCCCCGGCCCGCAGGACGGCGTTGTTGGTGGCGGTCCAGTTGTAGTCCACGCCCCCGCGGAGGCGCATTCCCTCAAACGAGATGGATCGCGATCCCAGATTGAGGAACTCGATGAACTCCAGGTTGTCGGCGTCGCCCGCGGCGGTTCCGTCGTTCGGATGATAGTGGATTTCTGAAATGACCAGCGGGATGGGATCGGTGACGTAGGTCGCCGAGACCGGGCTGGACCAGAGCGACTTCAACGGCGGGTTGTTGGGGCCGGTCAATGCTGTGTGGGAGGGATTCATCGACCGGGCCACCACCTTGGCATTCTTGAGCAGGCGCACCGGGGTTCCGGTATACTGGAATGCCGCGGGGTTGATCCGACCGCCCGGCAGCCGGGGATCGGTGCCGTCGAGTGTGTAGTACAATGGAATGCCCGCAGCGGGCGCGAGCTCGAAGCTGGAACCGCTCGGGACCGATCCGCCAGGCGTCACCACGCGCGGCGGCGCGACGAACTGCTTGTCCATGAATTCGGTGCGGTTGGAGATCCAGGTCCGCATGAGGTTGACCTCGGCCTGATAGCTTCCCCCGCGTGGGCCCACACCCCACCGGGCCGCTTCGCGCGGTTGGGCGCTGCGGACCTGCGCGGCGAGGTCGTCGATCAGACGCCAAAGATTGGTTGTGCTGAACTGATCGCGGCGCAGCTCCTGATAGCGGTCGATGTAGTCCTGGAAGAAATCCGGGTCGCGGAACACCCGATCCCACCACGTGTAGTTGAAGAAGTCGGTGCCACCGTCGCTGGTGGTGGATCGCCACACCCGTGGATT
>CANGMO010000396.1 GCA_947454295.1 Verrucomicrobiota bacterium
GAACGGTCGGCGCCGATTGGTAATTCAATTCCGGTCACCCGGGGAGAATGGCACGAACTCACCGTGTCGTGCCGCGGCAACAAGATCCGCGTCCAGTTCGACGGCAAGGAGGCGATGCCCGAATTGACCGACAATTCGTTCCTCATCGGGAAGGTCGGCTTCCTGACCAAGTCCGACTCCCAGGCGTCCTTTGCGGATGCGGTGATCCAGTATCAACCACTCGAGTCCCTCGCCACCACGCTGGTGCGCGACCTCGTCCAGCGGCAGCCACGGCTGCTGAACGTCCGCATCTACGGCAAGACGACGGCCCGCCCCGAACTGCATGTCCTGGCCGCCCGGACCGCCGGCGATGTGGGCTCCATGGCGGAGGACACCGAGAAAAAGGTGTTCACTGAGAATCAGGCCTATTTCTCCAAGACGCGGGATGAGAACCGGGTGATTGCGCCGCTGCATGACCGGAACGGCGAGACGGTGGGGGTGGTAAAATTCTTCCTCAAACCCTTCGCCGGACAGACTGAGGCGAGCACGATTGCCCGGGTGCTCCCGCTGGTGCGCGATCTGGAGGAACGCATCGGAAGCGCCAACGATCTGGTGGACTGATCGTTGCGGGTTGTAATCAGTGGAGGAGTTTTTTGGTGTAACCAACTTTCAGTTAGTAAGTTGCGAGATTCCAGGCCGTGCCTGGATCCGGCGTGGTCCGGCTGAGGGTGCCTTGTCTCGGGACTCGAGTTCGACGCGGCAACGACACCGGCTTGTCACTGGCTGAAGATTCCGTGGTTCTGGCAAGGTCTATGCTGATCGCAGGACCAAGATGAAAGCCGCCGTATTTTTCGAGAGGGATGGGATCCTCAACGCATGTGACACCAAAGCCGGGCACCCGGTGTCCCCGCTTCGACTGGAGCAATTCAAGGTGCTCCCCGACGTGGCCACTCAACTGGCCCGACTCAAGGAGGCGGGATTCCTCCTCATCGCGACCACCAATCAACCCGCGGTCTCCGAGGGCACGCTCTCACGTCGTGAGCTGGACCTCATGCACGCCGTGATGCGGCGCAAGCTGCCGTTGGATGACGTGTTGATCTGCCCCTACGACGACGACACGCATCCGTGCTTTAAGCCGCATCCCGGCATGTTCCTGGAGGCGGCGTTCAAGTGGAGCCTGGATCTCGACCGCTCCTTCGTGGTGTCGGACAAATGGCCGGATGCCAAGGCGGCTCAAATTGCCGGATGCACCAGCGTCATGATTCAGTCGCCCTGGATCGGACAGGACCATCACGACTTCGTGGTCGCCGATCTGGAGCACGCGGTGAGCAAGATCCTGCAACTGCATTCGACCCTGTTCACCCACGAGCTTCCCGTCGCGATGGCGTGAGGGAGGGGGAGTCGAAAGTCGAAGGTCGAAAGTCATTGGACCTTCGACCGTGGTCCCTCAGTCCGCCTTCCAAACCAGCTTGCCTCCTACGATGGTCATGACTGCCTTCCCGCGCAGATGCCATCCGTGGAAGGGATTGTTTCGCGAGCGGCTGGCGGTTTGATCGCGATCGCAGGTCCAGTCGGCGTCCGGATCGAGCACGGTCACATCCGCCACGCCTCCCACCTTGAGGCTGCCGCGTCCGTCGCTGAAGCGAAGCAGCTTCGCGGGATTGCAGGTCAGACGTGACAAGAGCGCCGGCAGCGGCATGCGGCCGGTGTGGTAGAGGGCCATCAGGGAGAGCGCCAGTTCCACTTCAAGTCCGACAATGCCGAACGGGGCGTCGTCGAATTCCACGTCCTTCTCCGAATCGGTATGCGGGGCGTGGTCCGAGGAAATGATGTCGAGTGTGCCGTCGGCGAGCCCTTCCAGAATAGCCTCCCGATCCGCGGCAGAACGCAGCGGCGGGTTCATCTTGAAGTGGGTGTGATAGGCTGGCCAGGCGGGCAGGGGAGTGTTGGTGAACCAACGGTTGGCCTGATCCGCACCGTCCTTCGCCCAATAGGTCTCCGATCCTGCGATGCTGGCGTCGGTGAGTGTGAAGTGATGCGGGCAGCCCTCACCGGAAATGGGAACGCCGCGGGACCGGGCTTCGCGCAGCATGCGGACGCTGCCGGCGCTGCTCAGGTGCTGGCAGTGAATCGGGGTGCCGGTGCTCTCGGCCAGGAGGATATTCCGTGCGACGATCATCTCCTCGCCAGCCGCCGGCCATCCGCGCAGCCCGAGCATGGTGGAGTAATAGCCTTCGTGCATCACCCCGTTGGTCACCAGGCCGTAGTCCTGGCAGTGGTCCATCACCGGGAGGCTGAACATGCGGGCGTATTCGCAGGCCCGGCGCATCAGTTCGTTGTTCTGAATGCAGTGACCGTCATCGGTGAGCGCCACGACGCCGGCCTTGGCCAGCGAGCCGATGGGTGCCAGTTCCTCGCCGGCGATGCCCTTGGTCAGCGCGCCCGTGACTTCCACGCGCACCGCCGCCCGGCTGGCGCGTTCCTGGATCAGGGCCACCGTGCCAGCGTTGTCGATGGAGGGGGAGGTGTTCGGCATGGCGACCACGGTCGTGAATCCGCCGCGTGCGGCGCACTGGGCACCGGTGAGGATGTCCTCCTTCTTGGTCTGGCCGGGCTCGCGCAGATGCACGTGCAGATCAATGAGCCCGGGGCAGACCACCTTGCCGGTGACATCCACCCGCTCAGCGCCGGGAGCGGTGAGACCGACGCCAATGGCCACCACCTTGCCGTCGGACAAATGCAGGTCCGCCACCTGATCGAATCCGGAAGCCGGGTCAATCACGCGTCCGCCGGTCAGAAGAAGGTCACTCATGTCCGGGTCACCGTACCCGCCGCCGGCCGCTGCGGGCAAGTGGGTGAGTGGGTGAGTGGGTGAGTGGGTGAGTGGGTGAGTGGGTGAGTGGGTGAGTGGGTGAGTGGGCGCCCACCAAGGGCCATAGGCCCGACCTCTCTGTAGCCTGGGGTGCAACCCCAGAATGCATGCCATACCCGTTCGTCGGGCCCTGAAAGGGGCGCTCCACCACGGCCCATCGAACTTGAGCCCCCCCGCGGGGTGCACCGGTTACGTGTCCAAACCGGTGAGACGCTGCGCTCCTCACCGGACGCCATGAGGTTGGGGACTTCCTGACACGGGGGGTTCGAATGCCCCGGTTTCCGCGAAAGGGGGCGGTGCTCTGTAGCGACCCGCTCAGGTCGAACTGGGTGAGCAGGTGAATGTCCCGTTCGGTCTTGTCCCTGCCGGGCGCTGGCACCAAGGATTCGCGCACATGAATTGGAAACAGTACTCGATGGCGGTGTTGGTCGGGCTGGCGGCGACCTCAATGGTTCCGATGGTTCACGCTGCCGATGCCACCGCACCCGCGGTCGTTGGCGGGTTTGCGCCCGCTTCTCCGAAGGACAAGCAGGTGAAGGCCGCGGCCGCCGCCGCGGTGAAGACGGAAACGCTCGTGTTGCACGAGGACCGTCTCACGCGGAAGTCCACCCTGAAGCTGGTGTCGATCGAGTCGGCCGAGCAGCAGGTGGTCGCCGGAATCAACTACCGCCTTCGGCTGAAGGTGAAACTCGACGGCCAGGTGCGCGGCGCCGAGGCCGTGGTTTGGCTTCAGTCGTGGCGGAAGCCGGAGCCCTATCGCCTCACTGCCTGGAGCTGGA
>CANGMO010000397.1 GCA_947454295.1 Verrucomicrobiota bacterium
CGAGACCCCGACCGCCTTTGCCTACCCCCCGCTGCCTTGGAACTCGGCGCGCTTCCGCTTCGAAGTGCGCGCCAAGGATCTCGACGGCGGCACCAACCAGGCGCTGGTGAAGACGATCGACAACAAGCTTTTCCAGCGCGGCCAGGTCTTCTTCGGGTTCCCCGACATGAAGAACTACACGGTGGAGGCCGACGTCCTCACCGAGGGCAACAAGCGCAAGATGTCCGAGGTCGGGCTCATCAATCAGCGCTACATCATTGTGCTGAAGGGCAACTCGCAGCAGATCGAGGTCAACTCGAACCAGGAGCGCATCAAGGTGGCCGCGCCGTTCAAGTGGGTTCCGGAGACCTGGTACCATCTGAAGACCCGGGTGGATGTGGCGGCCGACGGCTCCGGCGTGGTCCGCGCCAAGGCCTGGAAGAAGGGCGAGGCCGAGCCTGAGGCGTGGAGCATCGAAGTGCCGCACAAGATCGCCCATACCGAGGGATCTCCGGGCCTCTATGGCTTCGCCCCGCAGGACATGCGCATCGCAATCGACAACATCAGCGTGACGGCCAACTAAGCGCGTTCTCCCTTTCTCTTAATCGTAATCTTAATTTTAATCTTAATCCCTCTCCCACCCTCTTCCGTCACCTCCATGCCCCCCCGCTTCGACCACGAAAAGCTGAGCGCCTACCAGCGCTCGCTTGAATTCGTCGAATGGACCGGGGAGTTGCTCGCATCGATTCCTGGAAAACACGCCGTGGCTGGCCAGCTGGACCGCGCCTCGACGTCCATTCCCCTGAACATTGCCGAGGGCAACGGCCGCTTCTCCGCGGCCGACCGGTGCCGGTTTTTTGACATCGCCCGCGGATCCGCGCTGGAGTGCGCCGCAGCCTTGGATGTTCTGGTTTCCCGGAAGCTCGCAACCCCGCAGGGCATCGAAATCGGCAAGAGACAGTTGATGGAGATTGTGTCGATGCTCGTCGGGTTGATTCGGAGCAATTCGGAAAACCGGCTGCATGAGGCGGAGGTTTCGTACCGATGTTAGGACGCTGGGATTACGATTAAGATTAAAATTACGAAGAAGAGGGAGAGGGACTGAGATTTTTTCAGCAACTTGATTTGAGGAAATGACCATGAAGCAGAATTCCAATCGCCTCGCTGCATCCCTGCGCTGGGCGGCCGCGTGCAGCCTGGCTCTTGCCACCGTCACCGCCGAGGACTGGCCGCAGTGGGGCGGCAATGATCCCGGGCGCAACTTCTTCTCCCCCGCCACCGGGCTTCCCGAGACGTTCAATCCGGGCAAGGTGAAATCCGGCACCGAGGAAATCGACCTCGCCACCACCAAGAACGTGAAGTGGGCGGTGAAGCTGGGATCGCAGAGCTACGGCAATCCGGTCGTCGCCGACGGCAAGGTGTATGTCGGCACCAACAACGAGTCGCCGCGCGACAAGCGTCATGTGGGCGACCGCTCGGTGCTGTACTGCTTCGACGAAAAGACCGGTGCCTTCCTGTGGCAGCTGGTGGTGCCCAAGCTGAAGTCCGGCAAGGTGAACGACTGGGAAAACCTCGGCCTGCTGGCCTCCCCGCTGATCGATGGCAAGCGCCTGTACGTCGTGACCAGCCGCTGCGAGGTGCTGTGCCTCGACACCGAAGGCATGGCCAATGGCAATGACGGTCCGTACAAGGACGAGGGCAAGTACTTCGCCCTCGACACCGGCAAGCCGCCCGTGGAACCCGGCAAGAGCGACGCCGACATCCTTTGGCGCTACGACATGATGGACGAGCTCGGCGTGTTCCCGCACAACGCCTCGAACTGCTCGGTCCTCATGGTGGACGGACTGCTCTACGTCTGCACCTCCAACGGCCAGGACTGGACGCACGTCAACATTCCCTCGCCCACCTCGCCGAGCTTCATCGCGCTCGATCCCAAGACCGGCAAGCTGGTCGCGGAGGACAACGCCGGGATCGGACCGCGCATCTTCCATGGCCAGTGGACGTCCCCCTCCACCGGCAAGGTCGGCGACAAGCAGCTGGTCTTCTTCGGCGGCGGCGACGGCGTGCTGTACGCGCTGGATGCGAAGCCCCAGAAGGGCGACGGCTCCAAGATCGTTCCCGTTCTCCCCGGCGCAGTGCTGGATCGCGAGGAGGAGAAGGATTCCTCCTACCTCAAGAAAGCCTTCTGGGCCGATCTCAATCCGCCCGAGTACAAAACCGACAAGAACGGCAAGCCGTTCAAGTACCCCGCCGCCGAGGGCCCGAGCGAAATCAACGCCACGCCGGTGTTCTACAAGAACCGCGTGTACGTCGCGACCGGCCAGGATCCCGAACACGGCGAAGGCGTGGGCCATCTGGTGTGCCTCGACGCGACCAAGTCGGGCGACATCACCAAGACCGGCGTGATCTGGGAATACAAGGGCATCAAGCGCTCGATCTCCTCGGTCAGCATCGACCCCAAGACGGGCCTGCTGTTCATCGGTGACTTCTCGGGCTTCGTGCACTGCCTCGATGCCGAGA
Organism: Verrucomicrobiota bacterium; assembly: GCA_947454295.1. GTDB lineage: Bacteria > Verrucomicrobiota > Verrucomicrobiia > Limisphaerales > UBA9464 > CAIVQB01. The sequence continues at coordinate 2,500 of CANGMO010000397.1, forward strand.
CCGGCAAGCTGAACTGGGTCTATGACATGAAGGCCCACATGTGGGGCTCCACCATGGTGGCCGACGGCAAGGTGTATGTCGGCGACGAGGACGGCGACTTCGTGGTGCTGGCCGCCAAGGGTGGTGACAAGCCCCAGGTGCTCAGCGAGACCAACCTCGGCGCCCCGGTCTACAGCACGCCGGTGATCGCCAACGGCACGATGTACATCGCCTCGCAGACCCACCTGTTCGCAGTGGGCGCCAACGCCAAGCCGGTGACCTCCGACGCGCCGAAGAAGGACGAAGTCCAGGCGAAGTGAGGGGGCGCGTTGACGTGCTGAATTGTTGAAGCGTTAAAAGAGAAGGGCGCGGCGTATCAAACGCCGCGCCCTTTTTTGTCCCCTCTTGGGGTCTCAATTGGTTCGATCAACTGGCACCCCCGCCAAATTGGCACCCTTGCGAGGGTGCGCCAAAGACGCCCCCGCCGCTTCAACCCTTCAGCGTTTTAACCCTTCAACCACCTTCCCCCCCGCCCACCCCAAGTGCCGGTGGAGGAACGCAAACGTCCCGACACCATGAATTGAGTGGGGACCGTCGAAGAATTCGATCTCGGTGCGATCGGCCAGGCCCATCTTGACGTAGTGGCGGCGGGTCTTGGCGTATTCGTAGGCGACCCATTCGTCGGGGGCCACGCCATCATCGTGCCCGCGCTCGACCATGAACGGCCGCGGGAAGATCAGCCACGACATCTCGGCGTAGTTGAAGGTGTTCCCCAGGTTCCACTCCGGCATGTCGTACTCGTTGTTGAAGAGATAGCTGTAGTTCGCCCGGGCCGAGACGTTCTTCCAGATCCACTCGTTGTAGTCCGCCGAGCAGATGCTGAGGCAGTAGCGATCGACGAGGATGGGAATGCGCATCGCGCTCTTTCCGCCATAGCTCAAGCCATAGAAGGCGATGCGCGCGGGATCCACGAACGGCTGCGCCGCGAGCCAGTCGGTGATGACCTCGTGCTGGCGAATCATGAACGACCACAGGGTGAGCCCCAGCGGCTGAGCCTGATGCAACACCTGACGGAATCGCGTGCCGCCGATGTACGGATTCTGTGGGGCGAACGTCACGAACCCGCGCTCGGCGAGGCGCAGAC
>CANGMO010000398.1 GCA_947454295.1 Verrucomicrobiota bacterium
GACCCACGTGGAAGTTGCCGATGTGAAGACGGTTGTCACCGGCCTCCAGAACGGTGGTCAGATTGGTGGCGGCGGCGGCGGCAACACTGGTGTCGGCGGCGTTGGCAACACGGGTGGTGCGGGAACGCAGACCCAGAACTACAACACCACGACCTTCCCGTTCGGCCCGGCGCTCGACGTGATCCCCTACGTCTCGGCTGACGAGATGTCCATCCAGGTCACCATCATCCCGTCCCTCACCGAATTCCTGGGTTATGATGATCCCGGACAATTCGTGCCGCAGTCGCAGGCGTTCGTCGGAAACACCGTCGCACTCCCGATTCGCGCTGTCCTCCCGTTGCCTCACCTGCGTGTGCGCACGGTCACCACGTCTGCCACCATCTGGGATGGTCAGACGATCGCCATCGGCGGCCTGATCGCCGAGGAGGAGAACAAGATCAAGGACAAGATCCCGGTGCTGGGTGACATCCCGCTCGTGGGGCGCCTGTTCCGCAGCGAGGCCTCGTCGAGCACCAAGAAGAACCTCATGATCTTCGTGACGGCTCGCATCTTGGATCCCGCCGGCCGCCCGGTTCACGACCCGAACAACATGCCCTACGACCCGAACTCGGTTCCGTCCACGGCTGCTTCGGCCCGTTGATCCGAAGGAAACCCACATCCCTGAACTCTCGACTCACAAGACGCACATCGCCTCCGGTCGATTCCTTTGGATCGGCTGGGCGCGCAAGCTAGAGTGAATTCGATTATGCCATTCCTCCGCATCAACCCGGAACGGAGCAGGTCGCTTCGGATCCTGGCCTCGATTCTGGCCGTTCCCATGGTCAGCTGGGTGGCTGGCGCCGCCACTGCCTTCCTTCCGGACGGCGGGGAATACCTGCCGTCGGGCCCGCTCGCAGGAGATCAAACCGCTCCGGCGGTGGCCTTCTCCTCGGAAGGTGGGTTCCTAGTCTGGCAGGATAGTTCGGGAAACGGCGATGGAGCTGGCATTCGCGCTCGGCGAATCGGGAAAACCCTCAGCGGTTCTTTCCCGACCTTCTGGGTGAATTCAAATCCGGCGTTCATCAATGAATCGCCCGATGTCGCTCTCCTCGGTGACGGCGGAGCGGCGTTCGTCTGGCAGGGCGGTCCTCTCGGGCGGTCCGGTATTTACGCCCGCTTCATGCGGCCGATGACCACGACGGCGCCCACCTTCACCTCGGATGATGTCGAAGTCGCCTCTGCGGGTGGCGCCCTCAACCAATCCCCCCGGCTTGCCCGACTGCTGGACGGCAGCGTGGTGGTAACCTGGGCGAATGTGGGACAGGACGGTGATCTCTCCGGTGTGGCGGTTCAAAAGCTGAGCCCCGCTGGTCAGAAGATTGGGTCTCCCTTCTTCGCCAACGTGACGACGGCGGGCAATCAACGCTCGCCATCCATTGTCGCCACGGCGGATGGTGGATTCACCATCGCCTGGATTGGCGAGAACCAGCGGTTTGATCGTTCCGCCGACGTCTACGCCCGCGTGTTCAGCCCCTCCGGGTTCCCGCTTTCGGGTGAAGTTCGCCTGAACGCCAGCACGAACCTCTGCTCGGCTCCCTCGATCACTGCGTTGCCTGCAGGTGGATTTGTGGCTGCCTGGTCGGAATACGACTACGAGGATGTCGCGAGCGGTTGGGATGTTGTCGCTAGCGCCTACGATGCCTCTGCTGCCGCCCTCCGGACTCCGGAGCGCATCAACGCCTACCGCCTGTCCAATCAGATCAATCCGCGTCTGGCGGTGGCCGGGGATACGATTCTCGCAACCTGGACTAGCTACGGTCAGGACGGATCCCGGGAAGGTGTTTTCGGTCGCTATCTCGCCGTCACAGGTGAGGTTGCCGATGACGAGTTCGGCCTCAACGACACGGTGGTCAGCCAGCAAAAGGAACCCACCGTCGCCTCCGATGGTGTGAGCCGTTTCGTGGCGGCCTGGACCTCATTCCAGTCGGTTGCCAATGGATTTGATGTCGTCGCTCGCAAGTACGCCAAACCGGCAACCATCGTGGCTCTCCAGTCGACCCTCGAACTCACCTCCAATGGCGCCCGCCTTGGCTGGTCGACCGAGACCGGGGCTCGCTACCAAGTTCAACGCTCCGCCGATCTCAGTTCTTGGTCGAACGACGGCGCGGCTCGCACGGCCGCGGGATCCAGTGACTCGGTCACGGTTCCTCTCAATTCGGTCAGCTCCTTCTTCCGCATCGTCCGCCTGCCCTGAACGTCTATGTTTCGCTCAATTTCTGGATTCTTGGTCGCCGCGGCACTGCTGGTTCCGATGCAGCGTGCCCAGGCCTTTACCATCCTCGGATCGCAGGCTACCTGGATGACGGCGTCCGTCGGATATCAGGGCGGCGATTTGGGTGGTCCGATGTTCCTTGGTGAAGGCTATCGCTGGAACGTTCCAGTCCTGACCTACGCCTTTGATGATTCCTTCCTCACCTACTACGGTCGGGATGGTGTCAATGCCATTGAGTCGGCGATCAAGGTCCTCAACAACATTCCAGCCGCCGACTCCATGAGTGAGTCGTTGAGCGAGTTCCCGACCTACACCCTGCGGCACAACAACTCGGCTGCCGCGTTGGGACTCATTGATCTCAAGACTACCGCCCTCTCCTACTTGGTAACTCGGTTGGGCGTTGGAGCTCCGGAACGGTGGGTTTTCTCCCTTCGACAGTTCTTTACCGATCCGGCCAACATTCAGCACTTTTCCGTGCTGAATCCGAACTACGATCCGGTCACCTATCACCAGACGGCCCTTATCAACGGAAGTCTGTTCACCTACCAAATTCAGCGGTATCTCCCGGGTGACAACTATACGACGGTCAACTTTCCGGTAGACACGTCGGCGCCTGCCTTCTCGACGGCTGCCAATTTCATTCAGGCATTCGTCGTGAGCGGTACGCAGGGAAGCTCTCTTGCCTTCTCGCAGGGAACCTACTTTCCGAACATTACCCGGGAGGAATTCGGATCGATCAAATACCTCTACCGAACCAAGAACTATGCGGTGGAGACAGTGCTTCCCGACGTGGTCGGTGGCACGATTTCAGGACTCTCCGTGGGTGCTGCCGGAAGCGGCGCGGGCGGTGGTGGTGGCGGCGGTGGTTCCGTTGATGATGTGTGGACCCCAACCTATCAGGTTGCGGTTGGTGGTGGAGCTGGAAATAGCCCGTGGTCCATCATTGCCACTTCCTTTGGCACGAATGGAGCGGCAGGTGCCGGAACCGTTACGACCGTTGTTTCGACCAATTCCACGTCCTTTGTGGCAACTGCCCTCCGGCCGGGAATCGGCAAGGTTACGTTCGCCCGCATCAGCTGGGATTCGGTTTTGAGTGCGGTGACAAAACCCTATGCGGTGACCTGGACCGACCGTTATGTAACGAATGGCGTGCTTCGCACCCAAAAGCTCTCCCGGGCAGTTACACGCCCCGACTTCCTGTTTACGGCCGGGGATTTGGGAACGGTTCAGCACATTCCGATCACCGCGGGTACCGTCGTCAACGGAGACGGCTTCGTGAATAATTCGGCAATCAACCGTGTTAGCGTTGGAGCGGGGATCGAGCAGGTTGGCCCTGGCATTATCAAC
>CANGMO010000399.1 GCA_947454295.1 Verrucomicrobiota bacterium
ACGTTGTTCCGCCTCGATGCCGGCCACCGCGCCGCGGTGCTCGAGGCGGGCACGAACCATCCCGGCGAGCTCGCGCCGCTGGTGCGGATGATCGCGCCGCGGATCGGCGTCATCACCAGCATCGGCCGCGAGCATCTGGAGTATTTCGGAGACCTCGCCGGTGTGGTGGCGGAGGAGGGGGCGCTCGCCGAGGCGTTGCCGGACGCCGAGGCCGGAGGGGTGCTGATCCTGAATGGCGAATGCGCCTTTCGATCGCATCTCGTCGCGCGCACCAACGCGCGCGTGGTCACCGCCGGATTTGGTCCGGGGAACGACTGGACGGCCACCATCCGCTCCATGGAGTGGGGTCGTACCGTGTTCGCGGTCACCGCCCCGGACGCCTCCTGGAGCGGGGAGTATGCTTTGACTTTGCCAGGCCGTCATTCAGTCACCAACGCGCTATTGGGACTGGCGGCCGCCTTCGAGCTGGGCGTGTTGCCCGGCGACGGACGCGACGGCCTGGCGGCTTTTCAACCGGCGACCCAGCGGCTCCGCATGCGCGAGGCCGGGGGGGTACGGGTGCTGGATGACACCTACAACGCCAACGCGGATTCCATGACCGCCGCGCTGCATACGCTGGCCGAGCTGCCGGTGACCGGACGGCGGATCGCCGTGCTGGGCGACATGGCGGAGCTCGGACCGGAGACCGCCCCTGCCCATGAGGAGGTGGGTCGGACGGCGGCGCGACTGGGAATCGATGCGGTGTTCGCGGTCGGCGCGAATGCGTCGATCACCGCAGCTGCCGCGGGCCCGGGGCGCGGGGTGGCCCTGCCAACGGCGGAACTCGCCGCCCCGGCAATCCTCCATTTCCTCGAACCCGGGGACACCGTGGTGTTCAAAGGATCCCGATCCGCCCGGCTGGAGCGCCTCATGGATGCGCTGATCCGCCAGCTCGAACTCCGCTCCCGCGACCCGCTGCCCAAGGCCGCCTGAACCGCCATGCTGTACCGCCTTTCAGAGCTGCTGCCGTTTGCACCGTGGACGGTGTTCAAGTACGTTACGTTCCGCACCGCGGGCGCGACGGTCACCGCCCTGCTGCTTTCGATGCTTCTCGGCCCGGCGGTGATCGCGTGGCTGCGCGATCTCCGGTTCCGGCAGGATTATCGCCCCAAGGATGTCCGCGAAGGTCAGACGGGCGCCGCTTCCGCCGCGGCCGCCGACACTGCCAAGCGCGGCACACCCACCATGGGGGGCATCCTCATCGTGGTCGTCCTCGATGTGACCGTGCTGCTGTGGGCCCGTTGGAATCCGCTGATTCTGCTGACCGTCCTTTCGCTGATCGTGCTCGCCGGGCTCGGGTTCTACGACGACTGGCTGAAGGTCACCAAGCAAACCGCGGACGGCGCCGCGTCGCGGATCAAGTTGCTGATTCAGGTGCTTTTGGCCGCAGGGATTGCCTTTTACCTGTGGCGCCTGCCGTCGACGCGTGCCCTCATCGACGAAGTTCAGATTCCGTTCCTCAAGACGCCGATTCTGGTCGGCTTTCCGATTGTCGGTGGACTCCTCGCCATCCTCACGATTGTGGGAAGCAGCAACGCGGTGAACCTGACCGATGGCATGGACGGCCTGGCCATCGGGTGCACGCTGATCTGCTCGCTGGCCTTTCTGGTGATGACCTATGTGGCTGGCAATGCGGTGTTTGCGAAGTATCTCCTGGTCACGCACGTGGCTGGGGCATCGGAATTGACGGTGGTCTGCGGGGCCCTCATTGGCGCCAGCCTGGGATTCCTGTGGTTCAACTGCCATCCGGCCGAAGTCTTCATGGGAGATACGGGTTCGCTGGCGCTGGGCGGAGCGCTGGGGATTCTGGCGGTGCTCATTCACCAGCCGTTTATTCTGTTCATCGCCGGCGGCGTGTTTGTCGCCGAGGCCCTGAGTGTCATGCTTCAAGTGGGCTGGTTCAAATACACCCGCATCCGCTTCGGGGAAGGGCGTCGCATCTTCAAGATGTCCCCCCTGCATCATCACTTTCGGATGAAGGGGTGGCCGGAATCCAAAATCGTCACCCGGTTTTACATCGTCTGCATCCTCTGCGCGGTGGTCGCGCTGAGCACCCTGAAGATCCGATGAACCGCGCCACCGCCCCTCTCAATCACGGTCCATCCACCGGTTTTTTGCCGGCGGGCGTTTCGCCCCTTGCACCGCGGAAATCCGACGGTTTAATGGGGTCCGACGGCGCTTCTTCCCGCCGTTCCATTGGTGGTGGGCGCGGCGGTGTTGGCGAGTGTGATCGTATTGTGATTCCAGGTATCTGGTTTCCGAATCCGGGGATGATCCGGATCGATGAAACGCAGACCCGGGTCTCCCCGAGTGGCGGAGACCGCATTGCCAGTCATTCCCGTGCGCTTTCAGCTTGGTGTCGTGGTGGCTTGAGGAGTCACCACGGCATCAATTTATCCCAATCCATTCCTCGAACGACGCCGCCCTGCGGCCATTTCAAACCATGAGTACCCCCAACCCCCTCGCACCCCAAGGCTCCCTGCTGGAAAAGCAGGCACGGAGCAAGTCGACGCTTCAGGTCGCCGCGCTGATCGTCGGACTGCACGTCTTCGGTCTCGGTGGATTTCTGATTGTCGGTTGCAACAAGGAAGAGGCCAAGCGGCCCGACACCGGAGCGGCCGCCGCCGCCACGAATGACGTGGTTGCCGCCAGTACCCCCGACACCAACGCGCCGGTGCAGGCGGGGACCAATTCCCTCGCTGCGGGCCAGTCGATCGCCGCTGCCGGCGGAAGCGTCGGGAACGGCGTGCCGGGTGGCGTTGCGGCCGGTGCGGGAAGCGGTGCTGGTGCGGCTCCGGCCGGAGCTGCTGCCGGAGCCGGAGCGGGCGCCGGTGCGGCCGCCGCGGATACCGGCGCTGCTGCTGCTGCTGCTGCTGCTGCCGCGGCACCCACGGGTTCCGCAAGCGAGTACAAGGTCCAGAAGGGCGACATCGCCTTCATCCTCGCCAAGAAGCACAACGTCACGCTGAAGGAACTTCAGGCGGCGAATCCCAACGTCGATCTCAAGAAGCTGAAGGTGGGTGCCACGCTGCAGATTCCTGCTCCGGGCGCTGCGGCTGAAGCCAAGGCGGCCAAGGCCGCGGGCACCGCCACCGATGCCGCCGCTCCTGCGGAGGCCGCCTCGGGCGACGGGTCGGTGTATCACGTCAAGGGTGGCGACAGCCTCGGCAAGATCGCCAAGCGCCATGGCACGACGGTGAAGGCCATCCGCCAGCTCAACGGTCTCTCGAACGACAACATTCGCGTCGGTCAGAAGCTGAAGTTGCCGGCCAAGTCTGCCGCCGCTGCCGCCGCCGCTGCTCCGGCTCCTGAGCCCGCGTCCGCCGCCCCGGTGGCCAGCCCTGCTCCCGCCGCCAACGGCGTCCCGGGCGCCAAGTAAGTCATTCCTCGGATCCGGGCGCGACGGGCCTCCTCAACTCGTCGCGCCCCGGGTCTGATGGGTCCGTTTTTTCCGCTGCTGAAATTCCTTCTCCCGACTCCCGCATCCCCCTCCATGAACCGCATCATCACCGTCCTGTTGTTGGCGGTCGGTTCGCTGGTGGTCC
>CANGMO010000400.1 GCA_947454295.1 Verrucomicrobiota bacterium
AAACGTGTCGAGACTCACATGCCCCATGTTGGACCAGAACCAGTGGGAGTTGACCTCGTTGCTGACGATCCAGTTGGCGACGCGTCCGTGGCTCTGGTCGGCACGGGACCACCGCGCGGCAAGAAAACGAACCGCGGCTTCCAGCCATTCCCGCCCCTCGGGTGTGACTGCATTGAACGCGGAAAGATGGTTGGGACAGGTTGGATCGTAGCCGGGGTGAAGGAGGATGCGGCGGAGCAGGGGATCCGCGGGTTCGTAGTTGAGCAGGATCAGTGACACCACCACGCCGTGATCGGAAAGCGTCTTGATCTGGTGATCCATCGCCTCGAGGTAGCCGCGATGGAACCGGTGCACGGTTCCGTTCCAGACCAGTCCGGGTTCGTCGCCGCTGGCATTCGGGGCCAGCAGTTGGCCGAAGTTGAAATTGAGCGCCGCGTGACGGACGCCGAGCTCGAGGGCGTCGTCCACCATCTGCACCTGCAATCCCTTCTTCGATGCGGACTGCGGATACGGCCAGTTCGCGGCGTCGCCGGCGGATCCGGGCGCTGCGAGCGCCATGCAGGTGGCCGCAACGCAGACCGAAATCCTCCCGAGGAGTTGGACCAGCGGCCGAGGCAGTGAAGGGAAAGGCACGCCGTATGGACGCAGGCTGCGTGTGGCTCTTCGAGCGAGTTTTTGTCAGTGCTGTTCGGCGAGCCATCGCCATACCCGCAGCGCTTCCGTGACCCCCCAGGCCTGGGCGTCGCAGCCGCGATGGGTATGCGGGGCATCGCCGTCCACGATTTCCGGCAGGTGGCCGAGGCAACCGGAGTTGAGCAGCGGCTCGATGCCGATGAGATGCGACGTCGCCGCGGCGAGTGCGAGCCGGTCGCCTGGATAGGCCTTCACCAGCGCTTCGCAGAAGGCGGGGAAGGTCCAGGTCCAGCCCGTGCCGTTGTGATAGGCGGGCTTGCGGCGGGTGTCCTCGTCCCCTTCGTAGCGGGGCCAGTAGGGATGGTCCGGATCGTTGAGCAGCACGCCGTCCGGGCGGTACACTGGAAGGGGCGGGATGACCGGCAGCGGCGCCAGCGTGCGCAACGCCCCGGGGATCACCAAATATCGCGCCGCGGCGTCCACCATGCGACGCGCCCGCTCGGTGAAGTGAGGATGCTGGTCAATGCCCAGTGCCACCACCAGCAGGCAGTTGCTGCGAAGCGCATTGCTCGGCGGCGACATGCGCGCGGGATGATCGGCGGCGGCGTGCAGGAAATCAGCGTACCAACCGCAGTCCTCGAGCCAGAACAGGGCGTGGAACGCCTTCTCGGTCCGGCGTGCGAGATCACCCCACGATTCGCCGCGGCCTTCCCACGCCGGCACTTTCAACCGGTCCAACTGCCGCAGCAGACGGATCCACAGCGCCTGGATCTCGACCGGGAATCCCTCGCGCGGAGTTCCGGGAGGGTGGTTGGTGTCCATCCAGGTGAAATGGCTCGGGCTCCACAGCAGCCCGGTGGTGGCATCGACGCGGATGCCATTGGGGGTGCCCTTCAGGCAGCCGCAGGCGATGGAGCGCAACACCCCCGCGAGCGATCGGCCGGCGGCATTGACCGGCATGGAATACAAATCGGGAAGCTGTGCGGCGAGCTCCTCGGCCACCACGCCGAACCACAAGGGGGCGTCGCTGGTGTCGCGGTTCGAGGCGTCGTTTCCGTGGATGCTGTTGGGCAGCGTGCCGTCCTGCTCGAAGCGTCCAAAGGTGACAAGCAGATCGCGAACCTCCTCGAGCATTCCGGCGGCAATCAGACCGCGTGCGCAAATGAGCGAATCGCGGCCCCAGTCGAGGAACCACGGATAGCCGGCGATGACCGACTTGGCATCGTGGCGACGCACCACGTAGGCCTGCACCGCGGAGACCAGGCTGTGCCCCAAGGAATCGCCGGCGTTGAGCGCGGCCCGCGTTGACGCGGTTTCCCGCATGCCGGCGCGAATCGCCACGAAGTCTTCAATGGCCGTTGCTGCGGGCCGGCTCGCCGAAGGTTCGGCAGTCGCCACCAGGGTCACCGACGCATCCGGCGCCAGCGGGAGTTCGAACCAGCCGGGGCTGTAGGCATCGCCGGCTCCCTCCTGCCCCCGGGACGCCTCGATGGGATGCGGGATGTTCAGGCACCACTCGGGTTCGGGATGAAAGCGGCCGGCATCGGTCCAGACCTGGAGCTGACGTCCGGCGCCGGGGGTGAAGGCAAATCCCGCCGGTTCACCCGCCTCGGTGTTCGGATGGCAGTTGCTACGGAAGTGGTGGTCTGCACCACCATTGAACTTGGTTTCCCAATGGAAATTTCGGTCCTCGAGATCGACGCGCACGGTGAGGGTTACCGAGGCGTCATCGGGAAGCGGGCGTCCCAGACGGCTGTCGCCACGCGAGGGATTGGGCCGGCTGAAGCGGGCCACAACGGTGTTCGAGTCAGGCAGTAGATCGACCACCAGATGCAATTCCACGCTGCGACCGTCGCCGGCATTGGCCACAAACCGCCAGTGTGCCGGGGGGCCGGATTCCACGCTGACCAGATTGTCGCCATTCAGCGCGGTGATGAATCCGTCGGCATTCACCCAGGCGCGGAGGCGCTTGGCGAACACGTGACGATCGACCGGTACCGCGGGATCCAGGTTGGCGCCGAGGAGGCAGTCGTACTTGGACCGGATGTCGCCCAGTGCGACCCGCAGGCGGCTCATGCCACCGCGGCCATTGGTGAGCAGAACGCAGGCGTCCGGATCGGCCGGGACATCCGTGCCCGAGGCCGCGGGAATCCGCGCCAGGTAGCGCAGCGACGCTTCGAATCGTTGCGTGGTCTGCTGGTAGTGTTCGAACTGGAGTCGGGCCGAGGTTGCGCCGGCCGGTTGGCGCGGGGAAAGGCAGGCAATGTGGCCGCCGAACGCGGGAATCGATTCCACGGTTTCAACGGCCGAACCGTCTCCGAGTTCAAGTCGCGCACGGAACGGGATGGAATCCCAGAGCAACACCCAATGATCGGGTGGAACGGGCGTCACGCGAGCGCGATCCTCCCGTCGCCACACGACCACCGGTTGATAGCCGTCGTGAATGCCCAGCGCGTGGGCGAGGACGGCGGCCGGGTCCTTGTCCACCGCTTCGGCCAGGGCACGCCAGTCGCGAGCCCGCGCGGTCCAGTCGGCCGAGGTTTCGAGACCGATGCGTCCCGCCGCGGAGATCGCCCAGTCTGCCCGGGCGCGGGCGGAGCGATATGCATCGCCGGACAGGCCGTTCGGATGAATCGAGGAGGAGAGGCAGTGAACGGCTCCGGGACGCAGCACCACTTCGATCCAGCTGTCGGTGGCGCGCCCCGTCTCCAGCCGCACGGGCGCTGGCGTCTCCTCGAGCAGGTCGTGGGTGTTGGTGCAGAACTCCGACCACACGCGCGGCGGCAGCCGCACCGCCTGCTCGGCCTGAATGTCGGTGTTGGCGAGAATCAGCACGGAATCCAACCCCTCGGCAGATTCACGGCGCAGGGCGAGCACCGGATTTCCATCGGCGTTCAGTCGCGTCAGGATCGCGCCGTCGAAGAAGCACGGATGGGTGCGGATCAGCCG
>CANGMO010000401.1 GCA_947454295.1 Verrucomicrobiota bacterium
CCTCTGCGACGGCTCCGTGCAATCGATAACCGGCACGCAGGCCAGCATCAGCGATTTTGAGCGCGATCGGAAGGGCACCGCCGCCAACGCCCCGAAAAAACCCTGACCTTCAATCCGGACGGCGGAAGTACTCGATGGTGCTCTTCAAGCCCTCTGCCAGCGGCACCTTCGGTTCCCACTTCAGCAGGGTCTGGGCGCGGGTGATGTCCGGGCGGCGCTGCTTGGGATCGTCCTGGGGCAGGGGCTTGTGGACGATCTTCGACTTCGAGCCGGTGGCGGCGATGATCTCCTGCGCGAACTGCAGCATGGTGAGTTCGTGCGGATTGCCGATGTTCACCGGATCGCTGGTGTCGCTCATCATCAGGCGGTAGATGCCTTCGATGAGATCCGAGAAGTAGCAGAAGCTCCGGGTCTGCTTCCCGTCGCCGAAGATGGTGATGGGCTTGTTGGTCAGGGCCTGGCTGATGAACGCCGGGACCACGCGGCCATCATTGCGGCGCATCCGCGGTCCGTAGGTGTTGAAAATGCGGACGATCCGGGTGGGGATGTTGTGCTGACGGTGATAAGCCATGGTCAGCGCCTCGGCGAAGCGCTTCGACTCGTCGTAGCATCCGCGCGGTCCGATGGTGTTGACGTTGCCCCAGTACGATTCGGGCTGGGGATGGATCAACGGGTCTCCGTAGATCTCGGAGGTGGACGTGATGAGGAATCGGGCGCCCTTGTCGCGGGCCAGACCGAGGGCCTTGTGGGTGCCGAGCGAGCCGACCTTCAAGGTTTGGATTGGCAGTTCGAGGTAGTCGATCGGGCTAGCGGGCGAGGCGAAGTGCCAGACGTAGTCGACGCGCCCGGGCAGGAAGAGGAACTCGGTGACGTCTTGGCAAATGAATCGGAAGTTCGGATTGCCGGCCAGGTGGTCGATGTTGCGGACCGATCCGGTGACCAAGTTGTCGATGCTGATGACCTTGTGCCCACGGGCGAGTAGCAGGTCGGTCAGGTGGGATCCCAGGAACCCCGCTCCGCCGGTGACGACGGAAACCGGTGGCGCCTTCGAGGCGGCCTTGGACTTGGAAGACTTGGCGGGCGAGGACTTGCGTTTCGAGGAGGTAGGCATGAAAGGCGACGTATCGCAGCAACGGCTGAAACCAGACCAGAAGTACCGCCAACCGCAACCCGACTTTCACCCTGAATCGACCTTCGACTTACTTCGCCCCCGCCCCCGCAAACACTGCCGGGACCGTGAGGATGAGGATCTTGATGTCGAGCCAGAGCGACCAGTTGTCGATGTACTCGAGGTCGAGTCGGACCCACTCACCGAAATCGGAGACGTTGTTCCGGCCGCTGATCTGCCAGAGGCAGGTGAGGCCGGGCTTCACGCTGAGACGGCGACGGTGGGCGGGGTCATCGAAGCGCTTCACTTCATCCACCGGCAGCGGGCGCGGCCCCACCAGGCTCATGTCTCCGTTGATGACGTTCCAGAGCTGGGGAAGTTCATCGATGGAAAACCGTCGGAGATAGCGTCCAATCCCCGTGATGCGGGGATCGTTGGTGACCTTGAATACAGGTCCGCTCATCTCGTTGAGCTGGGCCAGCTCCTGCTTCAGCTGTTCGGCATTGGTCACCATGGTGCGGAACTTCAGCATGGTGAACGGCTGCCCGTTGAGTCCGGCGCGCTGCTGACGGAACAGAACCGGTCCGGGCGAGGTGAGCCGCACGAGCAGGGCGGCGATGGCGAGAATGGGGGAGGTGGCGATCAGCAGGATGACCGCACCGACGAAATCAATGGCGGTCTTGGCCAGGGCCTGCCAGGAGGCGTCGGGGCCGGTGCGGAAGACCAGGACGGGATTGCCGTTCAGGTCATCGGCCGTCGTCTGCGACAACCGGGTCTGGAAGAAGTCGGCGAGCAGCCATACTTCAACGCCTTCAAGTTCGCAGATCTGGATGGCCTGCTCGATGTCGCCGAACAGGGCGTGGCGCGGAGAGATGATCACCGCGTTGGCCGAGGTTTCGTGGAGCAGGTTGGCGAGCGCGTTGGGCTCGGTGGTGTGGAGATCGGCGTTTGCCACCACTTCGGCGTCGCCCAGACCGCCATGCTTGAGGATGGCCTCGAGCGGATCCGGGGCGGTCCCAGCCTTTCCCGTGCGATTCTGGCTGCCGAGAACGATGACGCGGCGTCGTGCGGCGCGTCCGCCCGAACGGGCCTGAGACCACTGTCGGGACAGCTCCTCCTTGGCGAATACCAGGCCGGCTGCAATGGGAATGAACAGGAACGGCAGCCAGCGGGCGCCCTCCTGCTTGTTGAAGAACATCACCGTGATGAAGGCGAAACTGATCCAGGTGGCGCCATTGGCCAGCTGCCACAGAGTCTGCTTCCGGGAAAAGAGCAGTGGACGGCGGTAGAATCCCTGCAATTCCAGGCACGGCGGAGTCAGCGGAACGATCACCAGCAGCAGCCATCGGTAGGTCGAAAAGTCGAGGATGTGGACCTCGAAGATCGGCTGGGAACGCAACCAATGCGCCAGCCAGAACGCCACCCCGAAAAGGGCGGCGTCCAGCAGCTTGTGCAGCTTCGTCTGAAGTTGCCGTTGCCGGCTAAGCATGGGTTGACGCGATGATTGGCATGCCGTGTACCGGTTGTTAAGCCGGAATCACGCTGGGTTTCTGTTCTAGCGGTCGTGGATTCCCGCGATCTGGAACTCGGGAATCGTCGTGCGAATGAGATCACACACGCGCTCGAAGGTGGCGTCCTCGGTTCCCGGGACGCACGGGGCAAAGTAGCTGATGTAGGCCCAGCGCTGCAGCACATTCTGGGTGAGCAGGTCACGGGTCATCCACAGGGTCCGGGTCCAGTGGCTGGCGGTCCATTGCCGATCGGCTACGAACCAGAACACATAAACGCTGGCCGACTCGTGAACGCGGCCGTCGTCGCCACGGAACTGAATCCGGGAATCGAACCGCCGGACATCCAGTCCGCCGCCCGCGAACTTGTCGAAGGGGATCCGCTCGGTGGAGCGGCGTCCGATCGTCCAACCGTTGCCGGTGAGGCAGAACTCGGGCTGATGGATGCTGGTGCGGTCCGCGCCCATCAGAATGACGCTGGTCTGGACGGTCAGCGGGGCCGACACGCTTTCATACATCATGCGGCCAAAGGTGGTGTCCGGAGGGAGGGTTTTGATCTCGATCTCGTCGATCTCACCGAGCTTGGCCAAGTATCCCGGGATGGATCCGGGAAGGGGCACCGAGTTGCTGCGTACGATCGCCCCGGATTTGTCGCGGGTGGGAATGGGGGCGGTGCGGACGCCGGGAATCCCGGAATGTTGCCGGGCCTTGACCCGGAGCAGTGCGCCCCAGCCGCCGCCGATCAGCAGGAGCGACAGCAGCGCCACGAGCAGGGGAGAGGAAGTCTTCATGGGGTGGCAGCCTCCGCGGAATCCCCGGGGGGTGTCTCCTTTGGGCGGGTTCGGGGCGTCAACAGGTGGCCCAGAAACATCACGCCCAGCAGCGCCGAGCCGTAGGTGATGAACCCGAAGCGCGTTTCAATTGTCTTGGCGGCCGCTTCGCCGAAGGCATCGCCGAC
>CANGMO010000402.1 GCA_947454295.1 Verrucomicrobiota bacterium
CGGGCAAAAAAGGAGAGTCCCTCGACGTGAACGCCGCCACGCCCCCGCCAACCGACCTGAAGGTGGCATGGCGCTCCAAGCGTGGCACGCCGAAGAAGCCGGCGCTGACGCTGGTTGGCGATCTGCTCTTTGGAATCGAAGACGGCGGCCTCGCAACTTGCTGGGAAGCCAAGACGGGCACCGTGGTTTGGAACGAACGACTGGGAGGCAACTACTCGGCGTCGCCGCTGTACGCCGAGGGACGGCTGTACTGCTTCAGTGAAGAGGGAAAAACCGTGGTGATCTCCGCGTCGCGCGAGTTCAAGAAACTCGCCGAAAGCACCCTTCCCGACGGCTTCATGGCCTCCCCGGCAGTCTCCGGCAAGGCGCTCTACCTGCGCACGCGGACGCATCTGTATCGCGTCGCCAACTGAAGAATCGCGCGGCAGCGTCCCAGACGGCGCGAGCCCTCTCGCGCTCTCGACTCACGAACCGCGTGCGGGACCAACCCGGTGCGCTCGCTCGCATCCCGTTCTCACCGAAAGCGGCAGAGGACTGCCGCACTCCGCGACGCTGTCGCGACTCGTCACACCGCGGCGCCATGCTTCAACAATCCGTGTCTCTTCCTGAAATCCGTGTCCAAGCTCCGCTCCGCGATCAGGGCCGGATGGCCTGATACACCGTCTTCGCCATCAGCGTGGCGCCGGCGGCGTTGGGGTGGATTTTGTCGGGGAACATCTCCGGATGACCCGACAGTGCGTCGTTGAGGTCGATCACCGGCACCTTGCGACGGTCACACACGTCCTGGGTGGCTTCGAGGACGTGGTCGAGGTTCTCGGAATTGATTCCCCACTGGTTGCCATACACCGGCACCGGCAGGCAGACCCAGATCTTGGGCTTCGACTTCAACCCCCGGAAGCGCTCGAGCAGCGCGTTGAAATCAGCAATGAACGGGGCTCGTCCCTTCCAGTTCTGCGGCTTGGTGTCGTTGGTGCCCAGCTTGACGATGATGACGTCCGGCTGAAAGGCCTCCGCTGCCTTCATCTCGTCGGTGGTCCAGTACGGCAGATCGCCGTTGCGCATCAGCGTGGCGCCAGACCGGCCAAAATTGCGAACCTCGAACCCCTTGCCCAGGTATTCCGCCAGCTGGGCCGGATAGCTGTTGGTTTCGCGGCCGTTGATGCCTGCGCCGTAGGTAATGCTGTCGCCGACGCAGGCAATCTTGATGACCGGATTCCCGGTGTGACGCCGATCCTGGTAGTCCTCCACACGAATGTGCGGCAGCTGCTTGGTGCGGCAGCCGGCAACGAGGGCGATCAGCGACAGGAGGACAAACAGGCGGCGTTTCATGGCGGTCACGATGACAGTGTCGACAGGACTATGGCGAAGAACCGGCTCGGAACGAAGTGCGAAGTGGACGGCGCCGGATCAGCCCGGGGTGACCAGCGTCTTCACCGCCCGATTGCCGGACGCCATGGAACGGAACAGTGCGGGCAGTTCGTCGAGCGCCGCGCTGCCATCCACGAAGTCGGTGGCACGAATGACGCCGGATTCAATCCAGCCCAGCGCCTTGCGGATGGTGTCCGGGGTGTGGTGGAAGCTGGCGAGCAGCGTGAGGTTCGAATAGTGGATGAGCGTGGTGTCGAGCGACACCGTGGTCCCGCCAGGACAACCGCCGAAGAAATTCACGCGCCCGCCCTTGCGCACCAACTGGACAGCCGCCTCCCAAGCCGAGGGCTTGCCCACCGCCTCAAAGATCACGTCGTATCGCCGGGAACCGGCGGCGCGAACTGCGCCCACCAGGTCTTCGGAGCCAGCCATGTCGATCACCTGGGATGCCCCAAGTTTTCGGGCCAGCGCCAGACGTGCCCCGCCCCGCCCGGCCACCGTCACCTCGCATCCCGCCTGGCGCGCCAGTGCGATGGCAAACAGGCCGATGGGTCCCGCTCCCAGCACCAGCACCGATTCCCCCGCCCTCAGCCGGAGATCCTCAATGCCCTGAACCACACAAGCCAGCGGCTCGGTCAGCGCCGCATCGGCAAACGCGGTGTCGGGTTTCAATTCCAGGAGATTCCGCGACGCGATCCGCTCGGGTACGACAATTGATTGGGCATAGGCGCCATTCAGAAAAAGTAGGTCGTCGCACAGATTGGGCTGTCCGGCAGCGCAGGAAAAACAGGTTCCGCACGGCGCGGAATTGGAGGCCACCACGCGCTGCCCCGGCTTCCAGTTGGCATGCCGCGACTCGCGAATCACTCCTGCGAGTTCGTGGCCGAACACGCATGGCGGCGTGAGCATGCGGGCATGATACCCGCGCCGGTACACCTTGAGGTCCGTCCCACAAGTCAGCGCGGCCCGGACGTCCACCCGCACCTCGCCCTCACCCAGGGGACGCTCAGGGAGCTGCTCGATGCGAATGTCTTCACGGCCATGGAGGACGGCGGCTTTCACCCCGCGAACTTCCGGGACAAGCGGCTTGCACCGCAAGGCGAAGTTCCCGCAGCGTTTCCTGAGTTCATCCGCGTCGATCCGCGGTTGCTTTTCCTTTTTCCTTACCCATGGAACTTCTGAAACAGGCCATTGAGTTTGTTCTGCATCTTCAGGACCACCTGAACCAGCTGCTGCACGACTATGGTTCGTGGTTCTACGCCATGCTGTTCGCGGTAATATTCTGCGAGACCGGCCTGGTGGTGACGCCCTTTCTCCCGGGCGATTCACTGCTTTTTGCGGTGGGCGCGCTCGCAGCGGATCCCGCCAGCGGCCTCAACCTCGTCTCATGCGCAGCCATCATCGCCGCAGCCGCCTTCATCGGAGACAACCTCAACTACTGGGTGGGCAAACAGGTCGGAACCCAGCTCGTGAAACGCTTTCCCCGCCTGATCCAGCAGAAGCACCTCGACCGCACACACGCCTTCTTTGATCGGTACGGGGGCAAGACGATCCTCATGGCGCGGTTCGTCCCCATCGTCCGCACCTTCACCCCATTTGTCGCCGGTATGGGCGCCATGCCCTACTCCCGCTTCATCGGGTACAGCGCGGCCGCCACCGCACTTTGGGTCGGGCTGGTTCTGCCCGCCGGTTACTTCTTTGGCGGCATCCCCATCATCAAGCGGCACTTCGAACTGGTGGTGATCGGCATCATCGTCGTGTCGTGTCTCCCGATGGCCATCGAGTACCTGCGATCCAGGCGAACCGGATAGGCTTGCACCGCTCCATCGCGATTGCCCCCGGAGGATCGGATCGCCGTCCGAATTGTGGAATTTGCTAGCGCCATCGGCGCGCCACAACTCGAGCCCAGGGCAACGCCCTGGGGGCCACACCCACACCCGAATTGAGGGCTGAAGGCCCGTGCCCTTCTGTGAGAAGATCGACAGTTGACCGAAGCTGGTGACGGGCCTTCAGCCCTCGGTCTCTTTCTCACGACGCCCCAGGGCGTTGCCCTGGGCTCTGGATGGAACGCACCGTTGGTGCTGGGGAGCGAGGTCGGCAAGGCGGTGGCCGGCAGAGTGGCCTCACAAACTCTGGCCTTTCGACGCGGGCCACTTTGGCTTTTCACGGGTATGTGTTAGCCTCCGGAACCATGGC
>CANGMO010000403.1 GCA_947454295.1 Verrucomicrobiota bacterium
ACCCCAGGCTGAATCGTCGTATTTCGGCTGTGCCCAACCCGCCGCCGACTGCGCCGCCGTGGAGAATTTCCAGGAATTGGTCAGCTCGAGAATCGGGCTGAACGCGTTGTAGTTGATGGTGGTGAAGGTCAGCAGTTCCGAGGTCTGCGTGCCGGAGGATGCATTCGCCACCACGCGGTAGTAATAGGGCGTGCCGACGGTGAGCGGCGCCAGGAGCGCCTGGTGGGACGTGGTGCGGATCGGCTGCACGGCGGTCTTGGATCCCAGATCCACCGTGGGCCCGAACTCGATCCACGACTCCGCCGCCTCACTGGTTTTCCAGGTGATGGAGGCTGCTTCATCATCGGGCGACACCTTCACCTCCGAGAAGAAGCCGACCAGCGGCTTGGCGAACACCGCGAGATGACTGCCCACGGTCCGTTCGCGACCGCTGTCGGCGACGGCGCTCGGCTTGTTGAGACGCGACGGGCTTCCCAACGAATCCTCCATCACCAGGGTCGAGGATCCGCCGCCATCCATGTTGATCGCATCGGCGGCTCCAACCTTCAGCATCCAGGCACCCGATTCGTAATCCAGCGCACCATCACTGTAGCCCGGCTGCCGGCCATCGATGGTCATGAGATAGAGATATCGGCGATCCGCGGAGAGGCCCATCAGGGTCCGGGGCTGGTTGTCGTGCAGATTGCCCGGCAGATTGAGATACTGGCGGCCGATGTTCACCCCTTTGATGACCAACGGATACACTCCCGCCACCGCGGTCCGCACGCCGGCCGTGGAGACGGCGGGCCAGTTGGTGTGAATCACAGTGGGGTGATTCGACGCGTCAAAGGTGAAGACCGCCGAGTTCGCCGCGCTGTCCTGCTTCGATACCACCTCGCCCGCAGACACCGCCAAGCCCGAGAGGTCCATGGGAGTTCCCTCCGGCAGGTAATACTGCCCCTGGTCGAAGAAGTTCGCATTGATCGCCACCTGGGCCTGATGGACCTGGAGGAATCGGCTGACCGTCATCCCTCCTGTTTCGCGGACGCCTTCAATGTACCCGGAGGAAAGCCGGGGAGTGGTGAGGAGGCTGACGTCGGGATCGGTGAGATCGACGCGGGCCACATTGACCACATTGAGATCCGGATTGGCGGCGTCTGCGACATTGGTGCCGCGCGCCCGGTCGATGCCCTTGAAAATGGGGATCCACGGCCCCAGCACCGGGGCCGCGCTGACGGTGGACACGGCCCACACCAGCGACGCCACGCAGCACATCCGCAGCGCGCGGGTGGAGATCAACTGGAAGGCTGGGAATCCGGAGGGGAGGCGAAGCATGGGAGTTGCAGGGGGAACCGGGACTGCGCGCGCCGGTGTCTAGTTGCCTGAAAATCGATACGCGTAGCCGGCAATGGGATCGCGGGTGTAGGCGGCGTTGAATCCGTCGTAGTAAATCGATACCACGCCCGCGTGCCCGTCCGCAAAGGCCACGGCGCAGGCGGCGTCCGTGTAGAACGGCGCGTTCTTCAAGCCGGTGCGGCTGCGGTGCCAGGACAGTGGCGCATGGGCCGCCCATTCCATCACCAGCAGCGTGCGCCCCGGCTCGGCCAGGGCCGCCTGCTTCCAGCCGGCGATTTGCGGCATTCCCGGCAACGTCACGCCATTGAACACATAACTGCTCAGGGCGAAGCGGGGGGTTTTGCAGAACGGGGCGGAATCCGAATACCCACGATCGTCCGGACAGACGAAGAGGGCGTCCTGCGCGGGACGGTTCCCCTTGGGCGCGAGATAGGGGCGAATCTGCTCCTTGTACCACCACCAGAAATCGCCGGCCTGACCCGCCACCGGTCCCGGGAGGGTTTTGGCGTGATCTTCGGCGTACAGCTGAACTGCCTGCGCGATCGCCCGGAGATTGGACACGCAGAGCGCCTCGCGCGACGCCCGATGACTGCGAATCCAGGGCACCGCCACCACGGCCGCCAGCAGCGAGACGATCGCCAGCACGCCGAGCAGATCGTGCGACGCGAATCCACGCCGCAAGGCCGGCCGGGACGCATTGGAGATGCAGTCGTTCATCTCAGGGAATTCCCGGTAGCGGCACCGGGGGAATGCCCGTGCCTGTGACGATCTGGTACAGCGTGTCGAACTGGGGAGCGCGTCCCCCCGACGCGATTCCCCCCTTGCCGGCCAGACCAAGTCCTTCGGGCCGGTGCAGGATCGCCGCCGACAGCAGGTGCTGTTCAAACAGCGGACGCAGATTGGCGTACTCCGCCAGCGTGCCCGGCCAGAACGCCACCACCTTCGGTTTCACCGTCCCGAGTGCCGCGCGTTGTTCATCGGAAAGAAAGGGCGGCCCCAGCAGTGACACGATGACATCCGCGGTTCCCGCCTTGCGGAGCAGTTCCACGAAATCTCCCGGGGGCACCTGCAGTGGCCGCAGCGGATCGAGTTGAATGGCGCGAACCAAAGCCGGCGTCGTGCCGGCCTGTTTCAACGCCTTCTGCACGGAGGCGTTGAGCGCGTCGAAGGACGGTTGGGCAAACGACTCGGTGTCGCGTGAGATGAGCAGGATCCGTCCCCCGGGTCCGAGCAGCTTTCCCGCCTCGGCGGCCAGCACCCGTCCGATCTCCGCCGGCAGCGCGGCGGGCGTCGACGGGGGCGCATCGTGCAGCGCACGCCAGATCGCCCCCAGCGAGGCGAGCATCACCAACACTGACACCGCCGAAATGACGCGGGCTCGATTCATGCAATGCCCCGGCTGCCCGACGGGAAGACGCGTGGCCCCTCGTTCAAAAGACCCCCCGCGGCTTGGAGAACACGACATTGGTCTGCCCGATGGCCAGGCAACTGCTGATCTGCTCGCGCAACGCGGGTGTCTTGGTGTTCTTCACGCTGCCGTCCGCCAGGGCGAGATTGCCGTTTCGAACATGCAGCGTGGGGTCCCAGGCGGCATCGATCGAAGATCCCAGGAAGATGCTCCACGACGGATCCAGGCCACCGCCACCGCCGAGGACGTTTGCGTCGCCGGCCACAATCGTTTGCGGACGCGTCTCCGTGGCGGTGGTGCCGAGGAAGTAGCTGACATTCGCGTCGCCCACGAGGAAGGACCAGTTGGTCCCAGATTTGCGAAGCTTGTCGTTCGGACACACCAGAATCCGCATCGATCCGAGCTCGTTGGAGGCAATTTTGAGATGATCGGTCCAATCCGGGGAATCGAGGCTGCCGCCGTTGGTGTGCGAAAGATTCCAGGGATACTTCTCCTTGTTGTCATTGGCCCAGAGACGGAGGGCCAGCGAGGTCTGCCGCAGATTGTTCAGGCAGAGGGTTTGATTCGCCTTCGCCTTGGCGCGGGCCAGCGAGGGCAGCAGCAGGCCGGCCAGCACGGCAATGATGGCGATCACCACCAGCAGCTCAATGAGCGTGAACGCCCGCGCGACCGGCACCACGGTGAATGGCCGGCGCTCAGTTTGAAACGACTCGGGAGTCGCAGGGTTCCGGCGAATGAATGGCATGATCAATTTCCCCACGGTTTACCGGGGGTGGTGGCTCTCTCAGGACGCCACTGACCTAGCATGACCTGG
>CANGMO010000404.1 GCA_947454295.1 Verrucomicrobiota bacterium
CGAAACCCAGGTCGAACGCCTGATGGATTCGATGGATCTTGAAAAGGAGAAGGGCATCACGATCCGGGCGAAGAACGCCGCCTTCAAGTACAAGAACTACCACATCAACATCGTCGACACCCCGGGACACGCCGACTTCGGCGGCGAGGTGGAGCGCATCATGAACATGATCGACGGTGTGCTGCTGGTCGTCGATTCCGCGGAAGGCCCCCAGGCCCAGACCCGCTTCGTGTTGCGCAAGGCGCTCGAGGCCGGTGCCAAGCCGATCGTGGTGATCAACAAGATCGACCGCGAGAACGCCAACCCGAAGAAGGTGCTCGATCAGGTGTTTGAGCTCTTCATGAGCCTCAACGCCACCGACGAGCAGCTCGATTTCCCTTTCATCTACTGCTCCGCCAAGCAGGGCTACGCCAAGGTCGAGCTGGATCACGTCACCGGCACCATGGAGCCGCTCTTCGACGCGATCGTGAAGCACATCCCTCCTCCCCGCGCTCATGCCGGGGATGGATTCCAGCTCCTGGTGGCCAACCTGGACTACAGCGACTACCTCGGCCGTATCGCCTTCGGAAAGATTCACGAAGGCAAGGTCAAGGTCGGCGATCCCGCGATCTGCCGCCACGGACATGGCAAGATCACCAAGAACAAGATCACCGCCATCTACCACTTCGAGGGCATGAAGCGCATCGAGGTCCAGGAGGCGCACGCAGGTGACATCGTGGGCATCACGGGCTTCGAGGAAGTCTTCATCGGTGAGTCGATCTGCGACAGCGAGGCCCGACAGGCGCTGCCGTACATCCCCATCGATCCTCCGACGATTCAGATGGAATTCGCGGTCAATGACGGCCCGCTCGCCGGTCAGGAGGGCAAGCTCGTCACCGCGCGCAACATTTGGGACCGCCTGGTGAAGGAGATCCGCACCAACGTCGCGCTCCGCGTCGCCCAGACCAGCGATCCGAAGATCTTCTCCGTCGCCGGCCGTGGCGAGATGCAGATCGCAATTCTCGTCGAGCAGATGCGCCGTGAGGGCTTCGAGGTCCTCGTGTCGCGTCCTGAAGTGCTCTGGAAGAAGGACGCCGAGGGCAACGCGCTCGAACCGATCGAGAAGCTCTTCGTAGAAATCCCGAGCGAAAACCTCGGTAACATCATGGAGAACCTCTCCAACCGGAAGGCGCAGATCACCAACATGAACCACGTCGGAAATCAGGTTTCCGTCGAGGCGTTGGTTCCGATGCGCGGTCTGATTGGGTTCGAGACCGACTTGGTCAACAGCACCAAGGGCATGGGCGTGATGAGCCATCTCTTCCACGAATACGGTGCCGATCGCGGCGAAATTGCCGCCCGCAAGAATGGCTCGCTGGTTTCCATGGACAGCGGCGAGGCGACTTCCTACGCGCTCAACATGGTGCAGGAACGCGGCCGTCTGATGGTGGAAGCCGGTGACCCGATCTATGTCGGCATGATCGTGGGCGAGAACGCCCGCGAAAACGACATCATGGTCAATCCGGTGAAGGAAAAGAAGCTGACCAACATGCGGTCGCAGGGCGACGGCAAGGGCATCCAGCTCAACGCGCCAATGAAGCTCAGCCTCGAGCGTGCGCTGGAATACATCGACGTCGACGAGTACGTCGAGGCCACCCCCAAGAGCCTCCGTCTGCGTAAGAAGGTTCTCGACGAGAACGCCCGCAAGCGGTCGGAAAAGTCCCGCCAGATCAAGTTCGTCACGGAGTAGACGAACCCGCCCTCCCGGGGCGATGACTGAATGCAAAAACGGCCGGAGCCCTCAGGGGTTCCGGCCGTTTTGCTTTGGCGCTGGGGCGTGATTCGTTCAGGGCTTCCAGGCCACCAGCTGGGCGCCCAGCTCATCCTTGAGATGCGCCCGCCGGCTCTTGAGCTGGCGGGTCCGCTCGTCGGTGGCGGGTTCGATTTCGCCCTCAATGCGGACGATTTCGCGATCGACCGTGTGGTACTCGTCGAACAAACGACGGAAGTGGGCGTTGGAAGCCTTGAGGGCGTGGATGGCATCCCGGTGGGACGGGAATTCGGCTACCAGCGGGTGGTGAAGATCGAGGGATTCAGCCATGGGGATTTTGGGGGTTATTCGTGGTGTTGTGTGTGAATCCAACATCGGTGAAGCCCGGCTCGATCGCTCACCGGCGATTGTCCGATGTCTGACGCGATTTGACCCTCTGCCTCCTTTCCGGGAGTCGCACGACAAATTCGCGGGCCGGTCGCGGCTTGACTCCGGGGACCTCTATTGCCTAGTAGCGGTTGGAAAGGATGCTTTTTCCGACGACACAGTGGTCCCTCCTGGCCGAGGTGGGCCGCAGTGGCGGCCCCCGAGCGGAGGCTGCCATGAACGAGCTGTGTCGACGCTACTGGCAGCCTGTCTTCCGGTTTCTGTGCCAGCGCGGCTATTCGGAGTCCGAGGCGGAGGACCTCACCCAGGACTTCATGTTCCAGATGCTGGAAAGCGCCGCCTGGCGTCGGGTGGACCCGTCCCGCGGCCGGTTTCGCAGCTTTCTCCTCGGATCGCTGGTCCGATTCCTCCACGACGAGCGGGCACGCCGCGTCGCGCTAAAGCGGGGCGGCGGCACCACCTCCGTGAGCCTGGATGCCGGCGTGGACTCCGAGGATGTCCCTGGGCCGCATCTCACGGAGGAGGTCATCCGGAAGTTCGACCGCGTCTGGGCTGTCACCCTGCTGGGCGCCGCGGTGGAACGCGTCCGCGTTCAGTACGCCGAGTCCGGCAGGGCGCACCTGTTTACCCGCCTCAAACCGTTTCTTCCCTCTGGAGAACTGACACCTTCCTACGAAGAGGCGGCGGTGGCCCTGTCGTTGAATCTGGCCACCCTGAAGACCGAGGTGTTCCGGCTTCGCCAGGCCGTACGGGCCGCTCTCCGCACCGAGGTCGCCCAGACGGTCGCCGCCCCTCACGAAATTGATGCCGAACTCTCGTGGATGCGACGCATCCTGATGGACCGGGGCAGTGAGCTGCCGGAATCGGAGGGAGCTTCCGATGCCGGTCGTCCGCCCCAACCGGGCTCCGTGGCTTCGCGCCCCCAGTCGGAGTAAGCCCATGGTCGCCTCCCGATGTCCGGTTTGCCACGGAGTCCTCGGTCAGGATCTCCTGGAGGGGTTGTGCGCCCGATGCCTGTCGGAGATGCTGTTTGATCCGCCCCTGGATTCGGCAGAGACGTCCATCATTCCTTCCGACGGGCTGGAAACCCGCTCGCTGGTATCAATTCCAGGATTTACCGCCACCGCGGAAATCGCGCGGGGAGGCATGGGCATCGTATACCGCGCGATCCAGCATCAGCCCCGCCGCGACGTCGCGCTGAAGATGTTGCTGCCACATCAGCTGGGATCCTCGGAGATGCGGCAGCGGTTTCAGCTGGAGGCGCGTACCATCGCCACTCTCGATCATCCGGCGATTCTTCCGGTGTATCAGGTTGGCGAATCGGACGGCATTCCGTTCTTCACCATGAAGCTGGCCGGAGGGGGAACGCTCTCGGAGCGCCTCACCGGGTTTTGCAGCCAGTGGATGCGAATC
>CANGMO010000405.1 GCA_947454295.1 Verrucomicrobiota bacterium
GGATGCTGCCGGCCTGAAGACCGCCATCGACGCGCTCCTCCTCACCTCGACCGGCAACACCGCCCTGTCGAAGATGAAGGTCGCCCGCAACGCGGACGGCGGCCCGATCTTCCCGCAGTGAGTTGAACGCCCGCTGGCGGGCGTCATCTTCTCCCATTCAAACGGGGTGCGAAGTCATGCTTCGCGCCCCGTTTTCATTTCGAGCCCACTCACCATTCGGACAGGAATGTTTCCGGTTTGTCATACTTCCGCCCTTTTGACGTAACCCGCTGTCCGCATCGTGTCGCCCGACGTGGCCAACCCCGAACATCTCATGCCCCACCAGACCGCCGCCCCCGCAGGCGGTGAGTGGACACTGCCCTGCGGCGGCTGGGTGTTCCTTCATTCCGTCTCCGGTTCGGGCTACTGGCGACAGCCTCCACGGCTGGCCGAGTTCAACCCGGGCGACACCCTCGCCGTCCACGCCGACGGCACCGGAACCCTCCTGGCCAGCCGGCTGGGTCCGCTGCAGTTTCACTGGTTCAGTGTCTGTCCGGAGTTTCTTTCCAACATTCTGGGACTTGAGGAACAGGCAGCCCTTGACGCCGCCGCCCGACGCGATGCGGTGCGACGGTTTCCATCCGGACACAGTGTTGCGGACCTGCATGCGCGATTGATTGAAGCCGGCAGCCAGTCCCGCCCGCTTCAACGGGTCCGCATGATCGAAATCCTCGCCTCGGCCTTCTCCAACGAATTCACCGCCGCCGCGCCGGCCGAAGACGGGCCCACGGACGCCCGCTCCCGCCTCCGACAGTGGCTTGCCCGGATCCCGGAATCGGACCTCATACACCATTCCGTCGACGAGCTCGCCCGGTCGCTCAATTGCAGCGTTCGCCATTTCAGCCGGCTGTTCCGCGACGAGGTGGGGCTGCCGTTCCGGGACAAGCAGACCGAACTGCGCCTCATGAAGGCGCGTCATCTGCTCGTCGATTCCAACGCCAAGGTAATCCACGTCGCCCTCGAAAGCGGCTACCGCCACCTCGGATTGTTCAACACCCTGTTCAAGCGCCGATTCGGCATGACCCCCACGCAATGGCGTCGGCAGTTGCAAACGAGCGAACCGCGCCGGCGTCGTTCGGCTGGCGCAGGCACGAACGCCTGGATCGGGCTGCTGACCGCGACCGCCGCGCTCGGATTGACGCTGGCCTCGGCGCCGACCGCCTTCGCGCAGTCGCCGTCACCCGCGGGCGCGACCACCAACGCCGCTCCCAAGCTGTCCGTTCAGCGATATGATGTGGTCGGGAACACCCTGCTTCCGGAGACGGTCCTGCACGCCGCCACCGCGGACTTCACCGGCGAACAGGTCGATTTCCAAACGCTTCGCCAGGCCCTCGCCTCGCTGCAGTTGGCCTATCGCGGACGGGGATTCGCCACCGTCTCCGTCTCCCTGCCACCGCAGAAGCTCACCAATGGCGTGGTCCGGATTCAGGTCACCGAGGGGCGGCTGACCGAGATTCGCGTGGAGGGGAATCGCTGGTTCAGCTCCAACAACGTTCGGAGTTCCCTGCCCGGGCTTACCACGAATCTTTTTCTCAACAGCAAGCTGCTGCAGGCGGAACTCGACCTGGCCAATGCCAATCGCGATCGCCAGATCTATCCGCAAATCCAGCCCGGTCCCGAGCCAGGCACCACCTCGATGCTGCTGAAGGTGAAGGATCAGCTCCCGTTGCACGGGCGGTTCGAGCTGAACAACCAGGCGACTCCCGACACCCCGGAACTCCGCGGCAGCGCCTCGGCCCAGTACAACAATCTGTGGCAGCTCGAGCACTCGATCGGCCTGTCCTACGGATTCACGCTGGAGCAGTTCAAGGGCGGCGACGCGCATCTGTTCGATCAGCCATTGCTCGCCAACTACAGCACGTTTTATCGGATGCCACTGGGTTCCCGGCGATCCCTGCCGGCCGAGGTCGACGCCAACCCGGGCCGCTTTGGGTACGACGAATCGTCCCATCAATTCCGGCTGCCCACCACCACCGGGCGTCCCGAACTGAGCCTCTTCGCCAGCCGGTCCACCACGGACACTGGCATCAAGCTGACGCCGCTGAGGGAGGTCAATCCGCCGCCCATCGCCCTGTATTCGCAGGACTCAGGACAGGACCTCTCAACCACCGAGAGTGTTGGGTTCCGTGTTTCCGTTCCGCTGCGCGAATTTCACGCGATCAAATCGACGCTGACCTTCGGCGTGGACCTGAAGCGCTATCACCGCGCGAGCTTCAACACGAACAACTTCCTGGAGGACTTCACCTACCGCGATCCCAGCACCGGCCTGGATGTGCACCGCCAGATTCCCTTCTCCAGTCCGCAGCCACCGTCCACCGCCGCATTGGGCTACATGCCCATGTCGGTTCGATGGGATGGCATGCGTGCGGACTCCAAGGGCAGCACCAGCCTCGGCTCGGGCGTAAACGTCAATGTTCCGGGCGGCCTCTTCTCGGGCGGCGACGCCTATCGCAAAACCTCGGGTGCGGAACGCGCCTCCGGCCAGTTCGTCACCGTGCAGGCCAACGCGGCCCGCGATCAGCGGCTGTATGAAGACTGGACCGTCTCCATCCGCGCCGACGGGCAGTGGGCCAATCAGCCGCTGGTGAGCAACGAGCAATTCGGAATTGGTGGCACCGCCGGGGTCCGCGGATATCGCGAAGGCGAGCGGTACGGTGACACTGGATGGCGAACCGCGATTGAACCCCGCACGCCGTTGATCGACATCGGCATGGTCGATGGCACGGCACCCTTCCGGATTCGCGGCTTCGTCTTTACCGACTACGGCGAGAGCTACCTGCTGAATCCCGGCCATCCCACCGCCTCGATCAGCGGATACCATTCGCGCGAATCCTTCTGGGGAGCCGGTGCGGGCTTCAGCGGCAGCATTGGCAGCACGGTGGATTTTCGGCTCACCGTCGGCTGGGCGCTCAAGGAGGCCGCCGGCCTCACCACCGGCGCCTCGGGACAGGATGTTTCGGTCAAGACCCGCGCCGGGGACCTGCAACTCTACTTTGGAATCGGTGCCCAGTTCTGAGCCTCACGACGCCGATGAAATCCCCCACCTCCACTACCTCGGGCTCGATCTGGCTTTCCGGCAGCCTCGTTGCCGGGATCGGCGGGCTGCTCTGCGGCTCCACCGCCTGGGCGAATCCTCAGGGCCTCACAGTGGTCAGCGGTACCGCCACGCCGATCAGCACCGGCCCACAGCTCACCCTGACTGTTTCCGACCGCGCGGTTCTGAACTGGAGTTCGTTCAACATCGCCCCCGGCGAGACGACCCGCTTCCAGCAGCCCAACGCCGCATCGATTGTATGGAATCAGGTCCTCGACGCCAATCCGTCGAGGTTGTTCGGCAGCCTTCAGGCCAACGGCATCGTGGTCCTCGCCAATACCGCGGGGTTTTGGTTCGGGCCCGATTCCGTCGTGAAGGCGGCCAGCTTCGTCGCCACCACCGCGGGCGGCTCGCCGCCGGGCTTCGAATCAAGGGGCACCTGGAACCTGACGATCACCC
>CANGMO010000406.1 GCA_947454295.1 Verrucomicrobiota bacterium
CTTGCCTTGCGCATCCGGTCCCGCGGCCTTCGTCAGCACGAATCCGGGTCAACCGCTGAGGAACGCGGTTAGAAATCGAGGGGTTTCGGAATTCAGGTGCGGCGTTGACCGGGTGAAGGGGATTCGGGAGGGTTGGCGGCGCGATGAAACGAAACCCGATGTCGATGCGGCCCGCCGGCCTGATGCCGGCCGGATCCGCCTGCCGCGGGGAGTCGTCGCGTTGACCTTGCACTGAACCACACGACGTCATGCCATCCGCGGCCCGCCCAGGGACGCGGGACGTCTCCGGGGCGGTCGCTTCTCCGCCCATGAACCCTTTTTCCGCCGATTCGACGGCCGGCTCCTCCGTTTCCCTCGCGCAACGGGCGCTGCGCCGCAACGTGCCGCTGCTGTACCTCATTCGCACCCTGTTCTGGGGGCACCTGTTCGGTGCGGTCATGGTGCCCTTTTTCACGCAGTGGGGCGGACTCAAGCTGTCGCAGGTGTTTTACCTGAATGCCTGGTTCATGCTGTGCAGCTTTCTGCTCGAGGTGCCGACCGGCACCGTGGCCGATTTCCTGGGGCGCAAGGTGTCGCTCGCGATGGGTGGCTTTGTGGCCGCGGCGGGGGCGTGGGTCTATGTCAGCGACCCGTCGTGGGTGTGTTTCGCCGTTGCCGAATTCTTGATGGCGATCGCCTTCACCCTGCATTCCGGGGCCGATGAGGCGCTGCTCTATGACACGCTCAAGCTGGCCGGGGAGGAGGCGGCTGCGACGCGCATTCTTGGCCGCCTCGAAGCCTGCAAGCTGCTCGGCATCAATTTGGGCACCCTGGCGGGCGCGTGGATTGGCGCGACCTGGAGCGTGACGGCCCCCATGCGGATGTACACGGTTCCGACGCTGCTGGTGGGTGTCCTGTCATTTGCGCTAATCGAGGTATCCGTTGATGACGATTCCGGAAAGAAAGCGCGTCCCCGGTACAGCCAGGTGCTGATCGAGGGCGGACGCTATTTTCTGACCCATCCGGTGCTCCGGTTACTCAGCCTCGACCTGGCCATCACCAACGCCCTGGCGTGGGCCATCATCTGGTTGTTTCAGCCCCTGCTGCAGGTGTGTCACATGCCGCTCCAGTATTTCGGGCTGGTCCATGCCGGATCCTGCCTGGCGCAGATTGCGTTCCTGTCCCAACTGGAACGCCTGATTGGCTGGTCGGGATCACGGAGACGGCTTCTGGTGGTCAGCACGGTGATCGCGGGACTGGCCATGCTGGCCCTGGCTTGGGTGCGCTGGCTGCCGGCCGTGGTGCCGCTCATTTTCATCGCCTTTGCCTTCAGCCTGCCCCGGGTGACGGTCTATACCGCCCACTTCAATACCCTCATTCCCTCCGACAAGCGGGCCACCGTGTTGTCCTGCGCCTCCATGGTCCGCACCCTTGCCATCGTGCTCGTCAATCCGGTGGTGGGCTGGATTTCCGACTGGTCGATCACGCTGTCGCTGGCCTTGATTGGGGGGCTCTTGTGCCTGATTCCGCTGGGGTCGCGGGTGGAGGAGCGGCATCTGGGCGAGGCGGACCGGGTCTAGCCTCAGGTCTGCCAAGCCGGGGGAGGCACTGCAAAAGGGAAGTTACAACTCCCCCGGCTTCCCTCTTTTCGTCCCGCCGGTTTTCCCATAGAGTGCCGCCATGCGCTCGGTTCAGGTGCCCCTCGGGGATCGTTCCTACACCATCCACGTGGGAAACGGCCTGCTGGCCAAACTGGGAGATCACTGCCGCCGTCTCAAGCTCGGCGAGCGCTGTGTGATCGTCACCGATACCAACGTCGGGCCGCGCTTTGCCGACGCCACAGTCCGCGCGCTCAAGATGGCCGGATTTGTTCCCTCGGTGATCACCGTCCCGGCCGGCGAGACCTCCAAGAGCCTGAAGATCGTGGGCGAATGCTACGATCAGCTGGCCATGAAACGCCTGGAGCGCCGATCCTTTCTTGTGGCACTGGGCGGCGGTGTCGTTGGGGACCTCGCGGGGTTCGTGGCCGCCAGCTACCTCCGCGGACTGCCCTTCGTGCAGGTGCCGACCACGCTGCTTTCCCAGGTGGATTCCTCGGTGGGCGGGAAGGTGGGGATCAATCTCAAGGCGGGTAAGAATCTGGTGGGTGCCTTCCATCAGCCGAAGGTCGTCCTCTGCGATCTGGAGACGCTCACCGCGCTGCCCGACCGCGAGTACCGCTCCGGACTGGGCGAAGTGATCAAGTACGGGGTCATCCGCGACGCCGAGCTGTTTCGTCGCCTGGAGCGCGAGATGGACAAGATCCTGAAGCGCGACGCCGCCACGCTGGCGAACGTCATTTCCCGCTGCTGCGCCATCAAGGCGGAGGTCGTGGCGTCGGACGAGACCGAATCGGGTCCGCGCGCTCTGCTGAATTTCGGCCACACGGTGGGCCACGGGTTGGAGGCCATCTCCGGCTATGGCGAGTACCTGCATGGCGAGGCCATCAGCATTGGGCAGGTGGCCGCGGCGCGGCTTTCGACCCGGCTGTCCACGCTGACCGAGAAAGATGCCGACCGCATTCGCGACCTGCTGGTGAAGGCGGGTCTGCCGGTGACCCTCAAGCTCGCCCCCAAGAAGCGCGAGGCGCTCTTCGACGCCATGCGTCTGGACAAGAAGGTCAGCGGCGGTGAGTTGAAGTTCGTCCTCGCGCAATCGATCGGCACCTCCAACTGGGGCCAGCGCGTGCCGGACTCGGACATCAACGCGGTGCTCGCGGCGCTGGGCGGCGCCTGAGAACGGCGGATCAATTCGCGAATGGACGCAGCCAAGCGAGTCGCGCGAAGCCCTCGGAGGCGTTTGATTGGCACGTGGAAGTCTGACCGGCGCCTGACCCTGTCGAATCTCCACCGATATCATCTGCTGACGGGTGCCCGGAAACGAAGGCTTGGATCCAGCTTTGGAAGACTTGTCCTGCGCTACACCCGACGGCGGCTGTACATCGACCTAGGCGAGACGAAATGGACGGCCAAGTACGACATCCTTGCGGAAGATTCTTCCAGCATCGTGTTGCGGATACACTCGGAGGATCTCTGGAAGAGGGCCGATCCGCTGGTCGCGGATATCCTGAAAGAGATGATGGCGGCGCCTCGTTTGGAACACATTCAGTTCCGCACCCGTCGAGGGGGTGAATACTACTGGATCGGTTGCGGCTTCTACTGCGAATGGTTCAAGCGACAACGAGCCTGACGAGGAGGCTCTGCACGTATACTGCGCCGCCGCGTTGGTTCCAACCCGTCACCGTGCACGCGCCTTCGGTGATGCGGCGACGAGCGACGCATAAAAGCGCGCATGAGGCGGAAAATCGGCGGGTCTCGGAGTGGGGCAACCTCTCTTCCATGGGGTGACACCTTTCTAAACCGCCGGAATGAGGTTGGAGCGTCGTGCGCCGTTCGCGCACCCGGCTCGTCAGGAGGGCATAGGTTCACCGCCTTGGTAACACTTTTGGTTCACCGCCTTGGTAACACTTTGCCATGTGAAACCATGGCGAA
>CANGMO010000407.1 GCA_947454295.1 Verrucomicrobiota bacterium
GGATGCGCTGGATCCACTGACGCGGAATCCCGTCGGAATCGCGGTTGAAGAAGGTCGGGATGACCTCCTGGGTCAGCGTCCCGAACAGGTTCGCGCTGTCGACGCGGTCCTGTTCATGCACGTCCTCCGAATGCGAATCCGGGCCGATGGCAAAGCCGTTGCCTCGGTCATAGCCCTCGCGCCACCAACCGTCCATGATGCTGAGATTCATGCAGCCGTGCGGCGTGGTCTTCATGCCACTTGTGCCCGACGCCTCCAACGGACGCCGCGGGTTGTTCAGCCAGATGTCGCAGCCGGCGACCATCTGACGGCAAACATGGATGTCGTAGTTTTCGATAAACACCAGATGCCCCTTCAGCTCGCTGAATTTGCTGAGGTGAATGATTTTCTGGATGAACGCCTTGCCGGCATCGTCCCGGGGATGGGCCTTGCCGGAGAAGATGAACTGGATCGGCCGGGCGGAATCCTGGACCAGCTTCACCATGTTCTCGAACTGGTCGAAGATCAGCGGCGCGCGCTTGTACGTCGCGAAGCGGCGGGCGAAGCCGATGGTCAGCGCGTCGGGATTGAGGAAGCCATCGAAGGTGATGAAGTCGCCCTGGCTGAAGGTGCGGCCCTGCAGGAGCAACCGGCGACGGGTGAACTCGATGAGCTCGCGGCGAAGCTTGTAGCGGAGCGCCCAGAGCTCCTCGTCGGAGATGAAGGCGGGATCCTTGACCCGGTTCCAGAACTCCGCGGTGTTGGCTTCAGTGACGAAGGCGGAATCAGGTTTGCCGAGGGTGGCGAACTTGCGGCGCCACACGCGGCGGGCGGGGCCCTTCATCCAGCCCACGAGGTGGATGCCATTCGTGATGTGCCCGATGGGAACCTGATTCGGGTCCTTGGTGCCGTAAAGTTCGCACCACATTTCCCGACTGACGGCGCCGTGGAGTTCGCTGACTCCGTTGGCGGCCCGCGAGAGCTTCAACGCGAGAACCGTCATGCAGAACGGCTCGGTGGTGTCGTTGGCGCGGACCCGTCCAAGGTTCATCAACTCCTCATGGCCCACCTTGAGGGCGGCCAGGAATTTCTGTCCGGCGTAGGCCATAAGATCGCTGCTGAAGCGATCGTGTCCCGCCTCCACCGGCGTGTGGGTGGTGAACAGGCATTCGGAGCGCGTCACCGCCTGCGCCTCCTCGAAGGACTTGCCGGCCGCCAACTTTTCACGGACCAGCTCCAGCGTGAGGAACGCCGCATGGCCCTCGTTCATGTGGAAGGTGGAGGGCTGAACCCCCAGTGCCCGAAGCAGGCGAACACCCCCCACGCCGAGCAGGATCTCCTGCAGGATGCGGGTCGTGGAGTCGCCGCCGTACACGCGGTTGGTGAGATCGCGATGGTGGGGCTCGTTTTCGGGGCGGTTGGCGTCGAGCAGGTACACCGGCACCCGGCCGACGTTCACACGCCAGGCATGAAAGCGCACCGTGCTGCCGGCGAGGCGGACGCTGCAGACCAGCGGCTCACCCTTCGCATCCAGCACGGGCTCGAGCGGCAGGTTGCGGGGATTCAGAAGGGTGTAGGATTCCTGCTGCCAGTTGTCGTGATTGATCGACTGCTGGAAGTAGCCCTCGCGGTAGAAGAGGCTGATGCCGACAAAGCCAATACCCAGATCCGATGCCGACTTGGCGTGATCGCCGGCCAGTGCGCCGAGGCCGCCGGCCGCAATGGGCAGCGTTTCATGAAAGGCAAATTCGGCCGAGAAATAGGCCACCGGATTGGCCTTCAACTGCGGTGCATGCTTCGCCCCCCAGGTTTCCTTGTCGGTGAGATACGCGTCAAAATTCTCCAGCACCTTGCGCACGCGATCGGCGAATCCAGGCTCCTGCAGCCGAACCCGGAGTTCGTAGTCAGAGACCTCATGGAGAATCGCCACCGCGTTGTGGTAGAGATTCTGCCATCCGCGCGGGGACAATTCCTGGAACACCTCCTGCGCGTCCTGGTCCCAGCTCCACCAGAGGTTCCGGGCGAGCCGGTTCAGACCGGTGGTAAGATGGGTGAGTTCCGCCGAGGAGAGAGGGTGTGTAGTCATGAATCGACGCAGTTCGACTGGGGGTGCGTGGCTTGTTTGGGATTCGCCACCGACAGCTAGGAACTACCCGCGTCCGCATCGCCCAGTAAACAAAAAAACCACCCGTGGGTTCACGGGTGGTTGCCAATTTGACTGGTGTTTGAGGCGTCCGCTAAGCCGTCGGCGTCGCGGGCGCACCTTCCACGGTGGGGGCCGCAGCGGTCTTCCCACCCAAAATTTTGAACATGACCGCTCCGCACGTGGGGCATTTGCCCTTCACCGCCTTGCGACCGTTTTTCATCGTCTCTTCCACTCCGTCGACGATCGGCTTCTTCGCCTTGCATTTGACACAATATCCTTCGGCCATGGCGATCCTTTCCGTTTCGGCTGCTAAGCCGGGTTCAGTAAATCTGGTTCGGAAGGTAGGGGGCGGGGTCAATCAGTGTCAACCAGCCCTCCGGAATGCCCGGTGCCTCTATCTACGCAAGTTCCACGACTCCAGAGAATAGCGTGACGCAACCCGCTCCTGGATCCGGCCCGGCTCCGGGGGCAATCCCGGGGCGGTTCCACCCCATTCGCGGGTCCAGGCGAGGCGCAGGGCGTCGACGTTGGCCGGAATGGAGGTCAGGAAATTGGCGTGGCTGCGGTGCGCGCGGTACTCGGGTTCCAACGAGGGGGAACGGAGCAGTTCGAGCGGCGCGGCCCGTTGCAGGGCGTCGAGCGAATGGAGCAAGGTTCCGTGGAAGAGCAGGGAGGTCCGCCGCCGCCGCTGGGCGTTGCCGGAAACCTTTCGGGCATGGCCGGCCGGATCGAGCAGCGCGAGATCGGTGTGGCCCCGAATCGCCGCCAGCAGGGACGATGGCAAGAGGGATTGAAGGGCGCGGGCGTTGCGTTCCATGATCCAGCGATTGGCTCCGGAAACCGTGGCCAGCGACGGGTCCGAATCCTGCCGCAGGACCAACCCGTAGTTGAGACTTCCCGGCCCTTGCAGCACCGCACCGCCTCCGGATTCGCGGCGCAGCACGGGAATCTTTGACTTCCGGCAGGCATCCAGATCCGCCTCACGGTCCGCCGACTGTCCATAGCCCAGCACCACAAACGGCCGCGGCGATTCCCAAAAATAGAGCACCTCCGGATGGCCCTGCTCGACGCCGTCCAGGAGCAACTCCTCGACGGCGAGGATGGCCTCGGGCGGCAGACTGGGATCGAGATGCAGGCAGGTCACCACCGTTGCCTCGGAAAGAATCGTTCCAAGTGCAAGGCGATTCCGCCTTCTGACCACGATTCGCAAATCCAATACCGTCCCATTTTCGACCGCGAGCAGGCTTGGCACGGCAGCCATTTCAAGTACCTTCGCCGCCTGTGTTGACTGATTCAGCCACCGCCCCGTCTTCCGACGTTTCCGCCGCATCCGGCAACGGAATCCCCCCCGCAAATCGCCCCCTGGCCCGCCCAGGCGCCGAC
>CANGMO010000408.1 GCA_947454295.1 Verrucomicrobiota bacterium
ATCTCCAAATGCCGCTTCGGGACGGCGCAGAAATCGCCCGCGCCGTGCGCTCCGAAATGGGAACCGGCAGCCGGCCGTATCTCATCACGCTCACCGCCGCGGTCACCCTTGAGGATCGTCAGCGATGCCTCGATGCCGGCATGGACGACTTCCTCACCAAGCCGCTGCGCATGTCCACGCTGCGGGACGCCTTGCAGCGGGCCGACGCCTGGCTGGCGCGGCACCGGCAGGGATACGGCGCGCCGTGAGGCACCGCCGTCCCAATCAATCGCCACGCGCCAGAATCCAGTCCGCGGCGCCGGCGAGATCGTTTACCACCACGCCCGGGGAGAGCTTTGCCCCTTCCTTGCGCTCCGTCTCCGCGCCGTAGCCGGTCCGCACCAGCAGGCTGGCCGCCACCCCGGCATTCCAGCCGGCTTCGAGATCGATGCGCTTGTCGCCGATCATGAAGCTGCGCGACAGGTCCACCTCGAACCCATCGCGGGCATCGAACAGGAATCCCGGCGAGGGTTTGCGGCCATGACTGGGCTGGTCCGGCGCCTCGGGGGCGACGTAGATGTCCGTGAAAGTCACGTCCTCGGATGCGAGTTCCGCCTCCAGATGCGCGTGAACCCGCGTCACGTCGTCCATCGTGAAATAGCCCCTGCCGACTCCCGACTGATTGGTAACCAGGAACAACAGGAAGCCCGCATCCTGCAGCCGTCGCAGCGCGTCCGCGGCACCCGGGAAGATCTCCACCTCCTCGGGCTTGTGGAGGTAGTGCTTGTCGACGATCAGCGTGCCGTCGCGGTCGAGAAATATGGCTCGGTTCATCTGAGGGTCCTCAACCACGCAAACGAAAGCTGGCGGCCAGCTCTTCCTGGGTGACGGTCGCGGTGCCCACCTTGCCCACCACCACGCCGCCGGCGTGATTGGACAGGATGGCGGCCTCCAAGGGCGAGGCGCCCGCGGCGATCGCCAGGGTGAAACTCGCGATCACGGTGTCTCCGGCGCCCGAGACGTCGAACACTTCTTGGGCGACGGTCGGGATGTGAAAGGGCGGCTGTCCCCGCTGGCACAGCAGCATGCCCAGTTCGCCCAGCGTGATCAGCAGCAGGGCCGGGGCAATGGTGGTCAACAGGTGGTCCGCCACCTTCATGAGCTGCCGGTCGGCCAGCGGATTCGCGGTGCGGGTGTTGTCCGTCAGGCCCGCGAGTTCAAAGGCCTCCTTGCGATTCGGCGTGATCAGCGAGAGTCCGCGAAGATCCAGCTTGTGCACGGGCTTGGGGTCGAGGCTCAGCCACTTGCCAAGCTTACGGCAGCGTTCACGGAGGCCATCAAGCAGGGCCTGGGTGACCACTCCCTTGCCGTAGTCGCCCACGCTCACCGCGTCGGCCTCGGGCAGCATCGCGTCCACCCGACGCAGCAACGCCGCCGTGGTGCGGGCGTCGATCGGGCCGCGCGTCTCGCGATCCACCCGCACCACCTGCTGCTGGTGGGCGACGATGCGGGTCTTGGTCGCGGTAAAGCGGTCACGGGCCGGCGTCAATCCGGTACATCCGACCCGCTGCTCGGTCAGCAGCCGGCGGAGATGCGAAGCGTTGCTGTCGGCGCCGACAACGCCGAAGAGTTCCGCCCGGGCGCCGAGCGAAGTAAGATTCCGAGCCACGTTGGCCGCGCCGCCGGGCATGAAGCTCTCGCGGTCGAACTCCACCACGGGTACCGGCGCCTCGGGGGAGATTCGCGAGACATGACCCCAGACAAACTGGTCGAGCATCACATCCCCCACCACCAGGATGCGCGCGTTGGAGGCCCGCTCCAGAAGCTGACGGACGCGTTGCGGTCGAATCGAATCCATGCGGCGAACGCTACCGGGGCCATTCCGGAAACGGCAACAGAAACACCGCGTGGCGCGGTGCCGGTTGGCGGCGCCTAGCGCCCGGGCAGTTTGGCAAACCGCTCCGGATCGATGGCCTTCAGCGCGCGCGGCACGGCCACGCGGATTTCTTTGGAGCCGTAGTCGTCGAGCAGGTTCAGCAGCTGGGGAATCGCGACGCGTGCATTCGTTCCATATTCGGCCAGGGCATCCACCGCCTCGGGACGCCCGTGTCCGTCGGGACGCAAGAGCGCGTGAAGCAGCGCGGGCACGGCGATTGCCGGTTTGCATCGCACTGCCGCGAGGGCGGTGGCGGCGTGACCAATCAGCCGCTCGTCGTTCTCGTCGAGCAATCGGACCAACTCCGGAGTCGCGGACTCCCCGGCCGGTCCCAGCTTCGCCAGATCTTCCAGCGCCAGCGCACGGCGACCATCCGCTGGCACGAAGTCGACATGAATGCCGGGCAGGGAATCGAGCGCCTCCACGAGCATCAGCTTCAGCCGGCGGTCATGGGTTTCCCGATGCACCGTGTCCAGCAGTTGCGGCACGATGACGTTGGTGGTCATCGCCACCGCCGTATTGCTCGCGCCGGGATTTCCGGACTTAAGTTCGGCCACCCAGGCTTCGACCGGCCGGCCGCCGAAAGTGACATCCGGCGTGGCCAGCCATCGCGGCAGACCGGCAATCAGCGCCACGACTGCGGCGATGAGGATCGCAGCAGCGATGGAGATCCGGACCGCGGGTTTCATGTCACGATGCCGGCGAGTCGAGGAAGGCCGTCAGAGGACTCGTTGGACTCGCCTGCGCCAGGGGAGCGCCGAGTCCCAGCTCGAAGGCGGTTCGTCCGGCTTCCACCGCTTGGCGGAAGGCGACGGCCATGCGATCGGGATCGGAAGCCACGGCGATCGCCGTGTTGACCAGCACCGCGTCCGCGCCGAGTTCCATGGCCTCGGCGGCATGACTCGGGGCCCCGATGCCGGCGTCCACCACCACCGGAACCGTGGCCTGCTCGATGATGATGCGCAGCTGGTCGCGCGTCTGGAGGCCGCGATGCGAGCCGATGGGCGATCCCAGCGGCATGACCGTCGCGGTGCCGACCTCCTGCAGCCGCTTGGCGAGCACCGGATCGGCATTGATGTAGGGGAGGACCACGAAGCCCTCTCGGACGAGCTGCTCGGCCGCGGCGAGGGTTTCAATGGGATCCGGCAGCAGGTATCGCGGATCGGGATGGATCTCCAGCTTGACCCACTTCGGCAGGCCGGCGGCCACGGCGAGGCGTGCGAGCCGGACGGCCTCGGCGGCGTTCATCGCGCCGCTGGTGTTGGGCAACAGCAGGTACTGCTTTGGGTCGATGAATTCGAGGATGTTGGCAAACGGATCGCGGGTGCCGGTGAGATCGGCGCGGCGCAGGGCCACGGTCACCATCTGTGTGCCGCTGGCCGCGAGCGCGCTGCGCATGGATTCCGGGGACGGGAATTTCCCCGTTCCGAGGAACAGGCGGGAGTCAAAGGTGCGACCGGCGATGACGAGCGGGCGTGCGGACATCAGGCCCCGATTAAACGTCATCGGCGGCCGGGGACAATGCGGAAGGCGATCCGTTCCCATCCTTTGCGGCTTGGCGTCCTTGGCGTGACCCTCCG
>CANGMO010000409.1 GCA_947454295.1 Verrucomicrobiota bacterium
CCAGGATGACATCCCCAGCCTGAACGCCCGCATCGGCGGCGGCGGACTGGGGCTCCACACTGGTCACCACCGCCCCCTTCACCGACTCAGGAATCTGAAATTCACGCCGGGTGCGCGCATCAATATCGGCGACCGCCACGCCGTTGAGCGTGCCGCTTTCGCTGTCCGCGGCCGGCTCGGCATCGGCGAGCTCCTTGTCCTCGGGACGCTCCGTCACCTTCACCTTGATAACCTTGTTCTCACCGTCGCGCAGAACCCGCAGGTTGGCGGTTTCACCGGGATGCACCCGCGCCACCGCGTTCTTCAAGTGCTGGCTGTCGCGAATCTCACGGCCGTTCACTTCGGTAACCACGTCGCCACTGCGCACGCCCGCCTTCTCGGCAGCGCCACGCGGGGTGACGTCGGCGATCAGGGCACCCTTGGAATCCCCGAGCTTGAACTGACGCGCCAGCTTCGGGGTCACGTCCTGGATGCGCACGCCGATGTAGCCGCGCGTGACCTTGCCATCGCGAACCAGCGACTCCATGACGTCACGCGCCATGTTCACCGGGATGGAGAAGCCAATGCCCTGATTGCCGCCGCTGCGGCTCAGGATGGCGGTATTGATGCCAACCAACCGGCCATTCAGATCCACCAGCGCCCCACCGGAGTTGCCCGGGTTGATGGCGGCATCGGTCTGAATGAAGTCCTCGTAGTCGAGGCCATGCGTCGCACGGCCCGTGGCGCTGACGATGCCCGAGGTGACGGTCTGCCCGATGCCAAACGGATTGCCAATCGCCAGTACGAAGTCGCCAACCTCGATCTTGTCGCTGTCCGACAGCGTGATGGCCGGCAGTCCGGTCGCCTCCACCTTCACCACGGCGACGTCCGACTTGGGATCCTTGCCCACCACCTTGGCGTTGAACTCACGTCCGTCCGGCAGCGTGATCTGCACCGAGTCCGCCGAATCCACGACGTGGTTGTTGGTCAGGATGTAGCCGTCCTCGGTGACGATTACTCCAGAACCCACACCTTCCATCCTGGGCATGGGGAGATTCCGCCCCAGGCCGCCGGGACCTCCCGGTCCGCCGGGAATCCCAAAGAATCGGCGCAGGAACGGATCATCGATGCCCTCTTCGGCATCCCCACGGCTGTTGGGCTTGGGGCGCGCCGAGGTGACCACCTTGACCACGCTCGGAGCCACGCGCTTGACGACGGGCGCGAAGCTCGACGGCAGCCGGTCATTGCGTGAGACGGCGGTCTCATCGACTTTGAGGGTGAGCTTCGGCGTCGACTCCTTGGCATGGATGGACCAGGCCAGAAGAAGCCCGCCAGCCAGGACGGGAAGTGTTCCCAGAAGGGTTCGTGAGGAGCGGTTCATGGTGCAATTCATTGAAAGGTCTGTTGTCCGTCTTCAGGCCCGCATCGCGGACCCGGTCGCAACCCGATGCGGATTGCGTACACCCACAACAGACTCCACAGCGCTTTCGGCAACCTTTCCGCAACCTTACAAAACTGTAATGCAGCGGCGGGCCGGGAACCGGCTCACTCGTAGCGGAGCGACTCGATTGGATCGAGGTTGGCCGCCTTCCACGCGGGATAGGTGCCGAAGGCAATGCCGACCATCGAGCAGACGCCGAGGCCGATCAGCGCCCAGTCCCATGGAAACACCGGCGGCGTGGCCAGGGCCAGTGCCGCGAGATTGCCCGCCAGGATGCCCAGGAGGATGCCGATCACCCCGCCCATCTCGCTGAGAACGATCGCCTCGAGGATGAACTGGGTCATAATGTTGCGCTTCTTCGCGCCGATGGCGCGGCGGATGCCGATCTCCTTGGTCCGCTCCGTGACGCTCACCAGCATGATGTTCATGATGCCGATGCCCGCGGCGATGAGGGCGATGGAGCTGATGACCCCGGCGCCGAGGCGAACCGCCATCGTGATACTCCGGAACTGGGTGATCAGCGAATCATTGGAAACGATCTCAAAGTCGTCGGGATCCGCGGGCGGCACCTTGCGCAGCGTGCGGAGAATTCCACGCACCTGCTCCACCGTGTCGTCGTAGGTTTCGCGGCTCCACGCCTGCACCTGGATCTGCAGCGACGTGTTCCGACCGTAGAGGTCGAGCAGCGTGGTGATGGGCACAGCGAGAAAGCCGTCCTGGCTCTGGCCGAACATGCTTCCCTTGGCCTGCAGCACACCAACGACGGTGTACTTCACGCCGCGAAACTGGACCCATTCGCCGACCGCCGATCCAAACGGAAACACCTTCTTCGCAAGATCCGCCCCGAGCACCGCCACATGACGCCGGCTGGTTATGTCCGATTCCACAAACGCCCGGCCATCATCGATGGTCAGATTGCGGGTTTCGAAGGACTCCGGGCTGAGGCCGCGGAACGAGATGCTTGGATTCGTCCGTGCAAAGCGGCTGCGCACCTCGCCCTGATCCGCCTCGGAGCTGACGCTGACGCTCTTCGCCTTGGTGGCGCGCTCGCGAACCGCGAGCGCATCGGCGAGGAAAAACCGCTTGCGACGGAAATACTTATCCTGCGACTCCATGTCGTCATCCACCTGGATGGCCGGGAATCGCTGAAACTGGAAGGTGTCGGTGCCCAATTGGGCCATCTGCGCCTCAATGTTGCCCTGGAGCGCCCGGATGGCGGTCATCACCAGGATGATGCTGAAGACGCCGATCAATATTCCCAGCAGAGTGAGAGATGACCGCAGGCGATGGGTGGTCACCGCCTGGATCGCCATGGCGAAGGCCTCCCGCATCTCGGCGGTCCATGGAGTGCGCGTCCTCATTCGGCCCTCAACGCCTCCACGGGGTCCATCCGAGCCGCGCGCCACGCGGGCAGGAATCCGCTGATCACGCCAGTCATTACGGAAACGAACAGGGCCAGCGCCACCAGCCACCAGGACATCGTCGCCGCCATGAAATGATCAATCACCAGGGTCAGTGGCCACGCCACGACCAATCCGAGCAATCCCGCCCCCAGCGTGATCGAAGCGGCCTCGACCAGGAATTGAATCAGGATGGTGCGCCGCTTGGCGCCGATCGCCTTGCGGATGCCGATCTCCTTGGTGCGTTCCGCCACGCTCACAAAC
The DNA here is from genome assembly GCA_947454295.1 of Verrucomicrobiota bacterium. GTDB lineage: Bacteria > Verrucomicrobiota > Verrucomicrobiia > Limisphaerales > UBA9464 > CAIVQB01. The sequence continues at coordinate 3,085 of CANGMO010000409.1, forward strand.
ATGATGTTCATGATCCCGATGCCGCCAACGAACAGCGACAACCCGGTCACGAAAAGCCCCACGGCCGCAATGGATCCACCAACGGCGTTGAAAAACGAAATCAAGGCGTCGAGCTGGTTGATGGCAAAGTCATCCTTCCGATCCGGCGGCACCCGGCGGAGCTTGCGCATGATCCCGCGGATCTCCTCCTTGGCGTCCTCGATTTCGCGGATGTCGCGCACCTTCACCTGAAGCGTCATGTCGGGCCACCGGGCGAGTTCGCGGGTGTAGCGCGTGATCGGAATAACGATCTGGTTGTCGAGGTTGAAGCCGGTAAAGAAGGTTCCCTGCTTTTCAATGACCCCGATCACCTCGTACGGAATGTCATTCAATTTCACTTTGCCGCCGATCGCCCCGCCGTA
>CANGMO010000410.1 GCA_947454295.1 Verrucomicrobiota bacterium
CGTCTCCTCGGCCGTGGCCGCCGCCGCATCGGCGGGCTTGGTCGGTCTGCTCGTGTCCCGCGGCAGCAGCATGATCCTCGAGGGCGTCGACCTGTTTAAGGATCTCGAAAAGCGCTGGGAAAACCCGCTGTGCTTGGTCAGCGGCATCGTCAGCGGTCTGCTGATCGGCTTCAACGGCTACATCTGGAGCCAGGCAGTCATCGTCGAGGTGTACACCCTCGCCGTGCTGACCTTCATGGGCATGCTGGCCCTGTTGCTGCGCTGGATCCACCGCCCGGACCAACGTCGGTTTCTGTACTTCGCGCTGTTCCTCTTCGGCCTGTGCTTTTGCAATCACCAGACCCTGATCGTCGCCGCCATCGGCATCGTTTTCCTGGTGCTCGCAGCCGACCGTAAACTGGGGCGCGACTTCTGCTTCTTCAGCGCCGCGATATACGCACTGGTCATTGTCGGACGCGCGTTTGGCTGGACCGGTATTCTCTCGGACAATCCCGGAGTTTTCACCGTCTTCAATGGTGTCGGAATCCTGATGTTTGCCGCGGCCTACGCGGCAACCGGCGAAATGTCTTCAAAGAGTCGCTGGTGGATCACCGGCATCGTGGCGGGCGTCCTGGCACTGCTCTTCCTCAACTACAACTACGCCGCGCTAACCCTCGTCGACGAGTCGGTGAAGGCGGGACAGCTGGTCGCCCAGGGCCGTTCGGCAGAGCAGGTGATGGCAACGCTCCGGTCCATGGAAGACGCGGTGGGCGTGGCGCTCAAGCTGCTGGCTGGGGCCTCCATCGTTGCCACCCTCGGTCTGTTCGGCATTTCGTACGGAACCGAGAACGATCAGCGTCTGATGCGCCACCTGGGGCCAGCGGTTGCGTGCTGCCTCTTCTTTCTCGCGGGCGCGGCCTTCTACCTCTACATGCCGCTCGCCTCCATGAGCAATCCGCCCATGAACTGGGGCTATCCCCGCACGGCGGAGGGCTTCGTTCACGCCTTCACCCGCGGCCAGTACGAGAAGACAAATCCCAGCCTCAATCTCTGGATGCTGTTTTCGCAGATCCAGGTGTACGCGCAGGGCGCCAAGGAAGAGTTCAACTGGGCGAACCTGCTCATCGGTCTGGTGCCCCTGGCCTTCCTCAACCGCATGCAGCGCCGCGAGCGGGCCTGGATCTTCGGTCTGACCGCGATCTACCTCTGCCTCGCCTTCGTGCTCCTCATCCTCCTGAACCCGGGTGTGGATCGCCAGAGCCGCGGGATGGTGAAGGTGTTCTTCACTTCGTCCCACGTCATCATTGCGCTCGCCGTCGGCTATGGCATCGCCCTGATCGGGGCGATGCTGCTCACCCGCTTCAACGAGGTCCGCTTCCCGTTGTTCGTCGGCGGGTTCGTGGTCTTCGCCTTCAACCTCTACGAGTTTGCGCTGGTCTACATCGACACGGAATTCACCTCGCTGCGCATCGGCGCCGGGTTGAGCGTCCTCATCTCCGTCGCCTTTATCGCCCTCCTGTTTGCCCGTCAGCACCGGCTGATCTTCACTCCGTTCCTGGCACTGTTCCTCCTGATTCCTGGCGACTCCATCTTCTCCCACTGGGCCGAAAACGAACAGCGCGGTCACTACTTCGGATTCTGGTTCGGCCACGACATGTTCGAGCCCGGCATGAGCACCTCCGCGGCCCCGGCCCCGAAGGATCGCAATGGAAAGCCGCTGTATCCGTCGATGTCCAAGGATGCGGTTCTCTACGGCGGCACCGATCCCGGCCGGTTCTGCCCGACCTACATGATTTTCTGCGAGAGCTTCATTCCGCCGGCCAAGCGGAGGAATCCGGACTTTGACCGCCGGGACGTTTATCTCATCACGCAAAACGCCCTCGCGGACAACACGTACCTGGACTACATCCGCGCCCATTACAATCGGAGCGCACAGATCGACCCGCCCTTCTTCCAGGGCATCCTCAACGACACCAAGTCCGCCTCGCGCGGCCGGACCAACGCGCTGGCCACCCTCGCGGCCCCGGTGGACAACTTCTTCACCTCGCTCGGTGAATCGATCGAGAAGCAGCGTCGCGCCGGATCGTCCTTCTTCCAGGCCGACCACTTCACCGACTTCGCCGCACTCAAGACGCGTCTCTCCTCGGGCCCCGATCCCCTGTCCGTCTATCTGCGTCAGCGACTTGGCAACCCGGTTCCCGCGGACCCCGCCTCGCTTGCCGCCGGCCTGAACAAGGTCATCGATGGTCCGTCACTCGGCGACGACATGTCCCGCTTCGCAACCGTGAAGCTGAGCGATCGTCTGCGCCGCTTCGCCCGCCAGAATCCGCCCACGGCCAATCGCATCCGCCTCAACCGCCTGCTCCTGGAGGAGGCTTACGCCGGGTTGATCCGTCCCAGTAAGGGCGGTCTGTTCCCCGACAAGGAAATCCTGTCCGCGTCAGTCGAGGACCTGGGCCGCTGCTACCGCGAGTACACGGACGACGCCGCAAGGCGCTATTCCCTCGGTCAGCTGGAGGCGGGCGAGGTTGTGACCCCCATGCAGGATGGGCGGATCTCGGTTTCCGGCCAGGTGGCGGTGATGGCCATCAACGGCCTGCTCACCAAGGTCATCTTCGACAAGAACCCCGATCACGAGTTTTACATCGAGGAAAGCTTCCCCCTGAAGTGGATGTATCCGCATCTGACACCGTTCGGCATCATCATGAAGATCGAGCGGCAGCCGGTCGTGGATCTCACCGAAGACCAGATGCAGCGCGACCACGATTTCTGGAGCCAGTATTCCGCCCGCTTCATCGGCAGCTGGATCAAGGACTCCACGAGCATTAAGGAGATCTGCGACTTCGCCCTGCGCACCTATCAACGGCGCGATCTCACCGGCTTCACCGGCGACCCGAAGTTTGTCCGTGACGACAATGCCCAAAAGGCCTTCAGCAAACTCCGCAATGCCCAGGGCAAGAGCATCTATGCCTGGCGTGCCCAGACCTCCCAGAACCCGGTGGCGCAGGCGCGGTATCTGCGCGAAGCCGAGTTCGCGCTGAAGCAGGCCTTTGCCTTCTGCCCCTACAGCCCCGAAACCACGTGGAATCTGGCATCCCTGCTGGCCGCCACCGGCCGCAGTGAGGACGCGTATCTGATTGCCAGAACCTGCGAGGCATTCGACACCGAAAACGGCGGCATTCGCGATCTCGTCAAGCAGCTAGACCGGGTCCGGCAGAGTGCGGGAACCACGCCGGTGAACAATGAAACCCTGGCCAGCCTGGAAGCCCAGGTTCGAAGCCAGCCCACGAACTTTGCCGTCGGATTCCAGGCCGGCGCGGCCCTGTTCCAGTCCGGGCGTTCGAACGAAGCGGTGGCGGTGTTTGACCGGTTGCTGGCCGGCTCGACGGATATGAATCAGCTGCTCCAGCTGGCCGAGGGCTATCGCGAAATCATTCGCCCGGATCGCATGGAGGCGGCATTTACCAAGATCACGCAACTCGCTCCCGCGAGTGCCGACGGCTGGC
>CANGMO010000411.1 GCA_947454295.1 Verrucomicrobiota bacterium
CGAATTCGTCTCTCCGCCGGCCCGGAATCGCCGGCCCGGCGGAAGACGCGACGCAAGTTTCGACTCGGGCCGATGCGGGACCTGGGCTAGCATCCCACCCAACCTCTCATGGCCCGCAAACTTTCCTCCATCGCCCCGGACTGGTGGGACTACACCACCCTCGATTCCGAACTGATTGCCGAAGCCGCCGCCCTGACGCCGCAACGGCTCAAGCAGCTGAGCCGCCCTGGATTCAAGGTGGTGTTCTACGACACGCTCGAGGACTTCTACCTCGCCGAGGCGCTGGAATACATCGAAGCCTGGCGTCAGAGCACCAACGACAATCCGGTCGGCATTTGCGGCCCCATCGGCCCCACCGAGCAACTGCCCCTCGTGGCCCGGATTGTGAACGCCCTCGGCCTCAAGCTGGGGTCGGCCCATTTCTGGGGCATGGACGAGTGGTTCGACGTCGCCACCGGCCGCGAGGTGCCGGCGACGCATCCGCTTTCCTTCGAACGCGCCGATCGTGAATTGTGCTTCAATCGCATCGAGCGATCCCTGCGGATCCCCGAGGCGAATCTCCACTTTCCCAAGGCCGACACGCGAGAGTACCGAGCCTCGTGGGACGCCGGCGTGCGCTGCGCGGTCATGCAGGGAGGCCAGGGCGACATCAAGCACTGGGCCTTCAACGATCCCCTGCCCCGCCGCGGCAAGTGGAAGCACCAGCCCCCCACCGAGGCGGACTTCCGCAAGCTCGCCACGCGCGTGGTGGATCTGCATCCGCTGACCCTGGCCCAAAACGCCCGCACCAGCGGCGGGGGCAACATCACGCTCGTCCCGGCCAAGGCCATCACCGTGGGTCCGGTCGAAACCTGGAAGGCGGAACGGGTCTCCATCTGGCATGCCGGAAACCACGACAATCCGCTCGGACAGCGACTCACCGCGCTGATGATCTCGAAGGGCCTCGTCGACACCTCCGTTCCCATGTCCCTGCTCGCCGGGCATCCGAATGTTCAGTTCAACTATTTCCGCGGCGGCATCGGCGAATGCGCCATCGAGATGCACTGAGCGGCGCAACGTCCTGACGATCGAGAAGGTCGCGGGTGTCTGCTTTCCTCCGTCGAATCCGCCGCTAGTGTCTTGTCGTCCTTGAAACCCATCCTGTTTCATCTCGGCAGCTATCAGCTCCACACCTTCGGCCTGCTGGTGGCCCTTGGCTTTGTCTTCGGGCTGTGGGCGGCGTCGCGCAATGCCCGGGCCGCCGGACTCAATCCGGAGCTCCCCTACGATCTCGCCCCGTGGCTCATCGGCGGCGCCCTGCTTGGCGCCCGCGCGCTGTACGTGGTTTCCTACTGGCAGCGCGACTTCGCGGGCCAGGGTCTCCTCGAGATCGTGGCCATCTGGAAGGGTGGCCTGGTGTTCTACGGCGGGCTGATCGGCTCAACCGCCGCCGGCATGTTCGCCGTTCACCGCCGCCGCCTGCCGCTATGGCGCGTGGCCGACTGCCTTGCCCCAGGCATCGCGCTCGGACACGTGTTCGGCCGCGTCGGCTGCCTGATGAACGGCTGCTGCTACGGACGCCCTTCATCGATGCCCTGGGCCATCCAGTATCCTCAGGAACACCACACCCATCCCGCTTGGGTGCATCCTGCGCAGGTGTACGAATCCGCCATGAACCTGGCCTTCTTCGTAGGACTCACCTGGCTGCACCGCCGACGCCGCTTCGATGGACAGGTGTTCGCCACCTACCTGCTCGGATACGCCGTCATCCGGTCCATCGCCGAATGGTATCGGGGTGACTACTCGGTGATCTCGAGCCCAACCGCCGGCGTCTTCACTCCTGGACAGATCACCAGCGCGCTCATCCTCACCGCCGGCGCCGCCCTGTACTTCTTCCGCCGCCGCTACTCCCTCCCGTCGACGCCGACGCCGACGGCGACGCCCTGAGCCATGGCCCTCTCCCTTGCGGCGCTGACCCTGTTGGTCCGGGAATACGATCCGGCCATCGAGTGGTTCACGCGCCGCCTGGGATTCCGTGTTCTCGAAGACACCACTCTGTCGCCGACTAAGCGTTGGGTGAAGGTGGCGCCACTGTCGGGAGCTGGCGCTGCCCTGCTCCTCGCCCGCGCCGCCAACGCCCGTCAGCGCGCGCAGATCGGCAGGCAATCCGGCGGACGCGTCTTCCTGTTCCTCCAGACCACCCGCTTCTGGACCGACTATCGCCGCATGAAGCGGGCCGGGGTCGAGTTCATCGAGGAACCACGGCACGAACCCTACGGGTGGGTCGTGGTGTTCCAGGATCTGTACGGGAACCGCTGGGATTTACTCCAAGCTGCGGCACCGTTACCGACTTCATCATCGAAACGTCGCGTTGCACCGACATCGCGCAAGACCCGCTCCTCAAAGTGACTTCCACCCACAGCTCGTTCCATCTGGCCCAGGTCAATGTCGCCCGCGCCCGGGCGCCGCTTTCGTCCCCGGTCATGGAAGGCTTCACCAGCGCCATCGAAGCGATGAACCGCCACGCCGAGTCGTCCCCCGGCTTTGTGTGGCGCCTCAAGGGCTCACCGGAGGCGGATGCCGAAACGATCCGGCTGTTCGAAGATCCGCTGCTGCTGGTCACGCTGTCCGTGTGGGAATCCCCGGAGGCGCTGCGGGCCTTTGCCTACGAAGGCGCCCATGGAACCTTTTTCCGGAGGCGCGAGGAATGGTTCCAATCCATGAACACACCGAATTACGCGCTGTGGTGGATCTCCGCCGCCGAACTCCCGACGCTCGCCGACGCGCATCAACGCCTCTCGCACCTCGCCGCCCACGGGCCAACGCCCACCGCCTTCGGCTTCGCCCACCTCGCCCAATTTGCCGCGCCCCCAGTCGAGTAACCGCCCGCGTTCCCGGACATTCGACCTTCGAGTTTGGGCTCTTCCCACGCGGCCCCCTCTCCCGGTAGCGCGAGGCTCCTGTCGAGCGGGTGCGTAGACGACGGGTGGGACGCCTCGGGGCGAGGTGAAACGCGTCCGTCCACCCGGCTCACCAGGAGGTTCGCCCTACCCTCCGCGACTTTGGATCTTCGACTCGCCGCTCACTCCCCACACTGCGCCTGATGCCGCAGCGCGTGATCAACGAGCACGAGCGCCGTCATCGCCTCCACCATCGGCACCGCGCGCGGCAGCACGCAGGCGTCGTGACGCCCGCGCGGCTTCAGCGTGGTGTTTTGCCCGGGGCCGTCGACCGTGTCCTGTTCGTGGAACACCGTCGCCGTTGGTTTGAAGGCCACATTGAAGTAAATCGTTTCGCCGTTGGAGATGCCGCCCTGGACGCCCCCACTGCGATTGCTGGTGGTGCGGATTCGTCCATCGATGTTTCGGAAGAGATCGTTGTGCTGGCGACCGGTCATCGCCACGCCGCCAAACCCGGAGCCGATTTCAAATCCCTTGGTGGCCGGCAATGAGAGCATGCCCTTCCCCAAGTCCGCCTCCAGCCGATCAAACACC
>CANGMO010000412.1 GCA_947454295.1 Verrucomicrobiota bacterium
AACCCACGGCTGGCAACGGCCGTGGGTTTTTTGTCGCCAAAAGACCGACGCCGTACCGGCCCCAACTAGACATCGCAACGCACCATGAGTACCGCGAAATCCCAATCGAATCCGTCCGCTCCCTCCACGGCCTCCGCCGGCAAGGAAGTGGGACCGCTGATGTTCGGCCGCGACATCTTTGTTGAAGCCCTCGAGCGGGCCGGCGTGGAGGTCATCTTCGCCTATCCCGGCGGCGCCTCGATGGAGATCCATCAGTCGCTCACCAAGTCGAAGATCCGCACCATCCTGCCCCGCCACGAGCAGGGCGGCAGCTTCGCGGCCGAGGGCTATGCCCGCGCCACCGGCAAGGCCGGCGTGTGCATGGGCACCAGCGGCCCCGGCGCGACCAACCTGGTGACGGCCATCGCCGACGCCTACATGGATTCCTGCCCGCTGGTCGCCATCACCGGCCAGGTCACCCAGGCCATGATTGGCCGCGGCGCCTTCCAGGAGACCGACATGGTCGGCGTCACGATGCCCATCGTGAAGCACAGCTACCTGATCACCGACATCAAGGACATCCCCCGCGTCGTGGCGGAGGCGTTCTACATCGCGGAGTCCGGCCGGCCCGGTCCCGTCGTCATCGACTTCCCGAAGAATCTCCAGCAGGCCAAGGCCCAGCCGGTCTGGCCCACGCTCGAGGAAATCAAGAAGGGCCTGCGCGGCTATAATCCCGACGTGAAGGCGGGCGATCTCGAACTCAATGAGATCATCGGCCTCATCGAGAAGGCCGAGCGTCCCGTGCTGTACTGCGGCGGTGGCATCATCACCTCTGGTGCGGCGGCCGAGCTCAAGAAGTTCGCCGAGGCGGCGCAGATCCCGGTGACCACCACCCTCATGGGGATCGGTGGATTCCCCGAAACCCATCCGCTCTCCATGCGCTGGCTGGGCATGCACGGCTCCGCGGTGGCCAACTGGGCCGTCAGCGGCGAGCTTAAGCAGCGCAACGATCCGTCCGAGCCGCTGGTGAAGATTCACGATGGCGCCGACCTGCTGCTCGCCTTCGGCGTGCGCTTCGACGACCGCGTCACCGGCGCGTTCAGCGAGTTCGCCAAGGGGGCGACGATTGTCCACATCGACATCGACGCCTCCGAGCACAACAAGAACAAGCGCGCACACCTGGCGGTGCAGGGCGACATCGCGGATGCCCTCGCGCGCCTGAACGCGCTGATCACCCGCCACGGCGGCATCAAGAAGAAGTTCCCCGCCTGGCACGCGCAGATCGGCGAGTGGAAGAAGAAGGCCTCCTTCCATTACGAAGTGACTCCCGAGATCGCCAACAGCGATCACATGAAGGACCACATGAAGGGCCAGGAAGACCAGGTCATCCTGCCGCAGATGGTCATCGAGATGCTGTACGAGCTCACCGGCGGCGATGCCATCATCACCACCGGCGTCGGCCAGCACCAGATGTGGTCCGGCCAGTGGTACAAGTACAGCCAGCCGCGCACCTTCATCACTTCGGGCGGACTCGGCTCGATGGGTTACGGCTATCCTGCCGCGCTCGGCGCCAAGGTGGCCCGGCCCGACAAGCAGGTCGTGGACATTGACGGTGACGGCTCGTTCCTGATGAACATCCAGGAACTCGCCACCGCGCACGTCGAGAAGATCGCGGCCAAGGCGATCATCCTCAACAACCAGCACCTCGGCATGGTGGTGCAGTGGGAGGACAGCTTCTACGCCGGCAACCGTGGCCACACCTATCTCGGCAACCCCGAGGACCGCGCGCAGGTCTATCCGGACTACGTGCGCGTCTGCAACAGCTTCAACGTCCCGGCCGAGCAGGTGATGTTCAAGAGGGACCTCCGCGCGGCGCTGCAGCGCATGCTGGAGGCCAAGACCCCGTACGTGCTGAACGTCATGACCCCGTACGCCGAGCACGTGCTGCCCTTCATCCCGGCCGGCCGCACGGTCGCCGACATGAAGTACTGATCCGTTTTTTCAAGGCAAACGCCGGTTCCCTCACGGGGCCGGCGTTTTTTGTTTCCGAGGCCGCGCCGAACGGGCGGGGTCAGCGAAACTGCGGATGCTGCATCAACAGGGCGCGGGTTTCTTCGGAAAGCGGGGCCTGACGATACACGGGATCCACCATCGGTTCAGCGCTGCGCGAACGGAGCGCGCGGCCCAGCCAGGTGGCATCCAGCGGGCGCCCCACCAGATCGAGCGAGCTGGCGGCGAGGGTGGTTTCCTCCTTCTCGCCGGTGGCGGATCCCGCCCCTACCCACCATCCCGCGAGCAGGAGCGTCACCCGCAGCAGCGTGGCGCGGGAGTAGGTGGACATGGCGCAGGGACGCTGCGGATCGACGCGCGCTCGCAGGTCGCGAAACAACGGGAGGGTCCACATGACCGGATTTCGCGCGGGTGAGTAGGCGTCGAACAGAATGGCGTCGGGGCAGGTCAGGGCGGCAGCTGAAGGCGATGCGAGCCGGGTGGGGAAGTCGCCTCCTAGGAATTCCCAATCCACCCAGCCGCCACCGTGGGCAAACTCAACGCGGCCGTGGTCAAGGAGCTGGCGGACCGGTCCCTCGTATCCCCCGAAGTACCCGAGTGGTTCGGCGTTCCCGAGTGCGAATTCGAGCGGCGTGGGGGTGTGGTCGAAGCTGATGATCCGGACCCGGTGGTCGGGAATCGCCTGCAGGGCGCGCAGCACGGTGAGCGTGTTGGCGGCGGCGCCGAGTCCCACATCCCAAAGAACGAATTCCCTGCCACCCGCTGCCGTCACGCGACGCACCAGATCGAGCTGTTCGACGTACAGCGACTGCGCCTCGGCAACAGGACCGACCACGGGATGAAACGTTTCGCCCTCGGCGAGCGAGCGCACGCTCCAGGAACCGTTGATGAGCTGGACGAGCTGGTAGTTGGAAACCGGAATGGACATCAGACGCGGGAGAGCCTAGCGGGGGTTGGCTGAGGCCGGAATCGGGAACGGGGAAAAGTTCGAGCCTCATCGCAATGTATTCCGCGGCTGGAATGCAGCGCCGCTCGGTTGCGGGATTGATGCGGAAGCGCGGGCTTCGTAGCGTTTGCGCATGTCCCAACGGGAATCGGCATCCATCGTGTCCCTGCGTCAGCGCGTGGACGGCATCGTGGCGGAAACGCCCGTGCTGGACCTCCACACCCATCTCTACGACCCCGGCTTTCGCTCGCTCCTGTTGCGCGGCATCGACGATCTCCTCGTGTACCACTACCTGGTGAGCGAGTCGTTTCGTCAGATGGAGATTCCCTACGACCGCTTTTGGGCCGCGTCGAAGTCGGAGCAGGCGGATCTGATCTGGGATGCGCTGTTCGTGAAGCACTCGCCGGTGTCGGAGGCGTGCGCCGGGGTGCTCACCGTGCTGAATGCCTTTGGACTCGATCCGCGGCAGCGCGATTTGAAATCGCTGCGTGCGTGGTTTGCCGCGCTGCCCGCCGGGGAGCATGTGGAGC
>CANGMO010000413.1 GCA_947454295.1 Verrucomicrobiota bacterium
GCACTTGATGCCGAGCTTGCCATACACGGTCTTGGCCTCGGAGAAGCCGTAATCGATGTTGGCGCGCAGGGTGTGCAGCGGAACGCGTCCTTCGTGATAGGTCTCGACGCGGCCCAGTTCGGCACCGCCGAGACGGCCGGCGCATCGAATCTTGATGCCGTCGGCACCGAAATCCATAGCCGTCTGAACGGCCTTCTTCATGGCGCGGCGGAAGGAGATGCGGCGCTCGAGCTGAATCGCGACATTGTCGGCGACGAGCTGGGCGTCGATTTCAGGCTGCTTGATCTCCTGGATGTCGACGTAGACATCCTTGCCGGTCAGTTTGGAGAGCTCTTCCTTGAGCTTGTCGATCTCGGAGCCCTTGCGGCCGATCACCACACCCGGACGGGCGGTGTAAATCGTCACGCGGCAACGGGAGGCGGCACGCTCAATGTTGATGCGGGGCACCGAGGCGGACTCGAGCTTGCGCTTGAGGGTCTCGCGGATAAGACGGTCCTCTTCGAGGAGACCGCCAAAGTCCTTCTTGGCGGCGAACCACTTCGACCGCCAGTCCCGAGTGACCGGGATGCGGAAGCCCACTGGATTGGTTTTCTGGCCCATACGCGTGCTATTCGGCGGTGTCGGACAAAACGATCTGGATGTGGCAATTGCGCTTGATCACCGGGCCGGCGGAACCGCGGGCCTTGGGGGTGAAGCGCCGGAGGGACGCCGCGGCCAGAGCATGAGCCTCGCGAATCACGAGGGTCTCGGGCTTCAAGCCGTGGTTGTTCTCCGCATTGGCGATGGCCGACTTGAGGGTCTTGGCGACCGCCTGCGCAGATTTGCGGGGAACGAACTGCAGCACGCTGAGAGCCTGCTGAGCGTTCATGCCACGCACCTGGCGGACGACCTCGCGCACCTTCTGCGGGGACATCTTGAAATTCTTGTAGAGCGATCGGACTTCCATGGGGTCTCCTGGATACTACTACTTCGCCTCCGCCTTCGCGGTATGAGCGCCGTGCTTCTTGAAGGTGCGGGTGAAGGAGAACTCGCCGAGCTTGTGCCCGACCATGTTTTCCGTCACGAACACCGGGTTGAACACCTTGCCGTTATGCACGCTGAAGGTGAGCCCCACGAAATCAGGGGTGATCATTGAGCGCCGCGACCAGGTCTTGATTGGCGACTTGGACTTCGTGGTCCTGGCCTTCTCAATCTTGTCGGCCAGATGGTGGTCCACAAAGGGACCTTTTTTGAGGGAACGTCCCATAGGATTACTTGAGCTTCATCGGCCGGCCGTCACGGCGGACGAGGATGAACCGATTGGAAATCTTGTGCTTGTTGCGGGTGCGGTAGCCCTTGGCGAGCAGACCCCACGGAGAGGTGAGATGCTGGCGTCCGCCACCACCCTTGGACTTGCCCTGACCGCCACCGTTCGGGTGGTCAACCGGGTTACGAACCATACCACGGCTCATCGGGCGCTTGCCCATCCAGCGGGTGCGGCCGGCCTTGCCGTAAACCACGTTCTCCCACTGGGCGTTGCCAACCTGGCCGATGGTGGCGAGGCAGTTCTCGTGGATGCGGCGAATTTCACCCGAGGGCAGGCGAACCTGCGCATAGCCGTCGTCGCGGGACATCAGCGTTGCCGCCGAGCCGGCCGAACGAACGATCTGGGCGCCACGACCCGGAACGAGCTCGATGTTGTGAATGTGAACGCCGACCGGGATCTTGGCGAGCGGAAGGGCGTTTCCAACGCTGGGAGGGGCGGTCGGACCGCTCATCAGCGTGGTGCCCACCTGCAGACCGTCCGGCGCGACGATGTAGGTCTTCTTCTTGTCGGCGACGTACTCGAGGAGCGCGATGCGGGCGCTGCGGGTCGGATCGTATTCGATCGCGACCACCTTGGCCTCGAGGCCGAAGCGGTTCCGGCGAAAGTCCACCATGCGGACTTTCTGCTTGTGTCCGCCACCAATGGCTCGGGCTGTCACCCGGCCATAGTTGTTGCGGCCACCGGACTTCTTCTTGGTATAGACCAGCGACTTCTCGGGGCGCGTCTTGGTGACGTCCGAAAAGTCCTGCACGGTCAAATACCGCTGGGACGGCGTTAACGGTCTAAACGTTTTCACAGCAAAAATTCAGTTGCACCGAGCGGAGCTCGCGTGGCGATCCAGCCATAATTCCCTCGCCGCGCAGAGCGGTCCGGTTGTCGGCCAAATCGACGTTTCCAATTTTGTCTTCACCGAATTGGGAAGACGAAACGGAGCGCAGAGCTTATCCATCAGGCAGTTGCCTGCAAGGGGTTTTTGAAAAAAAGTTGCTATCGCGGCGCGAAGCACTCGTTTTGGGCCTGTTTTCACGGGTTTTTTGTTTCCGAAATAAAACCGCCGCCTTCCTGGAATCACGCACTTCCGGGACAGGCGGCAGCTGCAGGCCGTCTTGGGGATCGCTTAGAGGCCGAGGTGCGCCCAGAGATCGGCGGGCGGCAGGGTGATCGCGATGTAGAACGGACCAAAGTCGCCGAAGCGGGCGGTGACCTCGTCGAAGCGCATTTCGTACACGATGTTCTTCACCTCATCGAGGTTGTGCGCGAACAGGGTCACGCCCCATTCCCAGTCATCGATGCCGGTCGATCCGGTGATCAGCTGCGAGATTTTGCCCGCGTATTTGCGGCCCGTTTTGGCATGGCCGCTCATCAGCTTTTTGCGGGCGTCAAAGTCCAGCGAGTACCAGTTGTCGGCGAGGTTGCGCTTCTTGCTCATGGGGTAGAAGCACATGAGTTCCCACGCCTCCATTTCCGGGTGCAGCCGATAGTGCTTGTACTCGTCGTTGCGCTGTTTGGCGGCCGCAAATGCGGCCTCAAACGCGGGTGTGCCGGGCTCGAGCTTCTTTTCGCCGTGCTGGATCATGCGGCGCAGATCGTCATCCGTGGTCACGTATTCCGGCAGCTCGGTGACGCTGAGATAGCTGAAGGTTGGAATCAGCGTTCCGGGCGGAAACGCGGCCTCGACGGCCCGTTGCTGAGCGCTGAGTTGCTGCAGTTCGCTGGCAAACAGGACGAACGCAATGTCGGCTTTTCCGCCTACGCCGGCGAAGCTCATCACGCGGGGTGCCGCAGGCCCGGGATTGGCCGCGCAGACCGCCTCCAGGCGTTTCATGGCCGCGGCGGATTCGCCCGCCGGCAGGGCAGCCCAGCGTGCGCGGTCGAGGCGAAAATAGAGGTGGCAGACGTGGATGCCCTGTGTGAGGGGGATGTTGGGGATGGCCATAAATCGGAAAACGTTCAGTGATGCGGGGCGACAACTGGAGCCTGTGTGGAGCGCACTCTAGGCCCGTGCCGACGAGGATTCAATCGACGGCGAGGGCATGCTCCAAGAGTTGCGGCAGTTGATCGAGCACCGCGGTTTCAGCCGCGACCAAGTTGACGCCGGCCGCCAGCGCCTTGGATTCGATCGCGGCGAGACGGGGCGGCAGGTACCCAATAACCGGCAA
>CANGMO010000414.1 GCA_947454295.1 Verrucomicrobiota bacterium
GGCGTGACCTCCACCGCCAATCCGCTCACCGTCACCATGAGCTCGGCCCTGCAGATCAGCGCTGCGTTCAGTCCCACCTTCCCGGTGACTGTCACGGCTATCGGATCCGGAACGGTCGCGTTGCAACCGCAGAAGGCACGCTACGCGCTGAACGAAGCGGTGACCGCGGTGGCCACGCCGTCGGAAGGATGGACCTTCACCGGCTGGTCTGGAGACCTCACCGCCACCGCCTCGAGCTTTGGATTCAGCGTCACCAAGGCCACGGCGCTCGTCGCGACCTTCAAGCAGAACCGCCAGCTGACCCTCACCCAGACGGGCCAGGGAACAGTTGTGGGCACGCCTTCCGGGCCCTACGTGGAGGGTGCGACGGTTTCCATCAAGGCCACCGCGGCGTCCGGTTGGGCGTTTGCGGGATGGCAGGGCGGCGCCTCTGGAACAGCGAATCCGCTCTCCGTGACGCTCAACGCCGACACCGCGATCCAGGCGGTGTTCAAGCAGCTGTTTGCGGTGACCACCCACGTTGCGGGTCCGGGCTCGGTTTCCGTCGCCCCGCAGGCGGCGACCTATCAGGAGGGTACTCAGGTGGTGCTGACCGCAACGCCCGCGGGGAACGCGGTGTTCGCGGGGTGGACCGGCTCGACCAATTCCAGCGCTGCCTCGCTCAGTTTGACCGTGAATGCGGCGGTCGATGTGACTGCTAATTTCCTGCCGACGTTTGCGCTGACGACCACCGTCACCGGCCAGGGATCGGTGGCCGTCGCGCCCCAGAAGGCTCGGTATGTGACGAATGATCTGGTCACGCTGACCGCCACGCCGGCCGATGGATGGGATTTCACGTCCTGGTCCGGTGCGGCCGCGGGCAGCGCGGCATCGATTCAGGTGCGCATGACCGGCGATCTGTCGGTCTCGGCGCTGTTCACCCTTCAACCGCCGCCGGTCGAAGTGGCCGGAACGGCGGTCGACGGCTACATCGCCGGCGCCAAGGTCTTCTTTGATGCGAATCGCAACGGCATCCTTGATGCCGGTGAACCGTCCACCACCACGGACCGCGCGGGAAAATTCAATCTCGTTGTGGACGTGAAGAAGTTTGATCTCAACCACGATGGGAAATTGAGTCCGGACGAGGGCCGGATCGTGGTGGATGGCGGTGTCGATCTGTCCACCGGCGAAACCCGCACGGGGCAACTCACCGCGCCGATCACCGCGTCGGTGGTGACGCCGATCACCACGCTGGTGGATGCGGTGTCCGGTGCGAATCCGGGCCTCGGGGTCGAAGAGTCCGAGCGTCGAGTAAAGGCCGCGCTGGGCGTGCCGCAGGAAATCGCAGTAAACGGCTACGATCCGATCAAAGCTGCCGCCGGAGGCGACACGCGCGCTGTGACGGTCCAGGCCGCCAACGCGACGATTTCGGACACCGTCTCGCAGTTGAGCGTGGTGCTCGACAAGGGCTCGGCCGCCGATTCGCGCCAGGCCAGCGACGCGGTGAACGCCGCCCTGGCCAAACAGGCGTCGGCCGGACAGCCATTGAATCTGAATCAGGGCAGCGGGGTGGCGTCGCTGCTGGATGCGGCATCCAAGTCGGTTGGGGCAACGCTTTCCACCGCGGCAGCCGGCGTGGTGAGCGACGTAATCGCGGCGCAGAACTTGGCCAAGTCGGCGGTGAGCAATGCGTCGGGCGACCTGGTGGGCGCCCTGCAGCAGATCGGCAAGGTGCAGGCGGTGTCGCAGGGTGCCGCGCAGACCGCGCTCGGGGCGCTGGCCAGCGGTGATGCCGGCGCCGACGAAGTGCGCCTGAGCTTCACCGGGGTGGCGCTGACGGCGGCCGTGGATGCGGCGCCGGTGGGCGATCTCTTCGCCACCAACCGCGCTGCAGGCACCTTCAGTCTCCTCGATACCGCTGCGCTGTCGACCGAGGACGGCCGGGTGGTGCAGCCCCTGACCGTGGTGCGTCGCGATGGCGCGTCGGGCGCGGTGCGCGTGTCGGTCACCTTCGACAATGCGGCCACATTGACCACCAACCGGGTCTTCATCGACTTCGCCGACGGCGAGCTGCTGCAAAATGTGGATCTGCGCAGCCTTATTGTGGACAACGCGACGCCCGACCCGGAGCGCCGCCTTTCCTTCACCCTCGCGCTGGCCGCCGGAGCGCCTGCCGCGGCCAAGCTGGCGGCACCGCTCACCGGCGTACTCACCGTGGTGGACAATGATGCCGCCGGCACGGTGGGCTTTGGTGGTGCGAACTTTTCGGTCAGCGAGGACGGCACCCCGTTGATCCCGGTTGTTCTGGAACGCAGCGGCGGCAGCGCTGGTACGGTGGTGGTGGATGTCCTGCCAAGCGCGACGCTCGACGGCGGGGCTGTGGCTGGCGCCGATTTCCTGACCGGGAAGATCACTGTCACCTTTGCCCCCGGCGAATTGCGACGCACGATTCCGCTGCCGGTCATCGAGGACAGTGTCGTGGAGCCGACCAAGAAGTTTGCCCTGACCCTCAGATTGGGTGCGGGTTCGGCGAGTGGGTCGTCGGTGAACGCCACTGCGTCCACGGCCACCGTGTCGATCATCGACAATGACGGCGCGCCGGTTCTGGAGATCTCGCGCAACGGCGCGGGCGGTCCGAAGTTCGCTGTCCGTGGGCCGGTTCGCGGCCGATACGTGCTGCAGGCCTCGTCCGATCTGAAGAATTGGTCGGCGATTGGTGCGGAGATTCAAACCCAGGGTGTGGAGACGGCGATCCAGCTGGGCGTGCCCGCATCGGCGGCGGCGGGGCAGTTCATCCGGGCCATTTCGGCGCCCTGACCTGGATTGGGTGGTCCAAGACTCCGATGGAAACGGATGGAATCGGGGACTGAGGGCGATGGGGCGTATGGAATTGGTGGCGCGAGGCTCCCGCCGGAGCGGGTGCGTCGGGGGCGGATGGGACGCCTCGCCGCGAGGTGGAGCGCCTCCGCATGCCCGGCTCACCGGGGATTCACCCTGCCGCAACGTGGTGGGTGTTCGAGACGATTCGCGTGTAGGGTTACGCGAAGCGGCGTGCGATCCGCCTCCTCACCTCGGCGGCTACGAGGGACGTGAGCCTCGTGACCGGATCCGCAATCGCCCCCCAAGTTGGTCCCGCTCGCTCGGAGTCCCGTCTTCAGACGGTCCGCGTTCGCCCCCCGACGCCGCCTGAAGGCGGGACTCCAAACGGGCTGCCACGCGATGACACGGCTCTGTGCAGATGTGTGGATTCCAAGGTTGCCTGCAATTCCGGGCTCATCAGGAGCTACGCCCTATCGCGACGAGGTTGGTGTTCGGGATGAACGGCGTGGTGGGTGACACGAGGCGGCGTGCGATCCGCCTCCTCACCTCGGCGGCTACGAGGGACGTGAGCCTCGTGACCGGATCCGCAATCGCCCCCCAAGTTGGTCCCGCTCGCTCGGAGTCCCGTCTTCAGACGGTCCGCGTTCGCCC
>CANGMO010000415.1 GCA_947454295.1 Verrucomicrobiota bacterium
CCTCAGGGGCTTCACGAATCGCTTTGGCAAGGATGCCGCCTTTCTCCGGGTGGCCCGGCGTTCGTTCTGGCTCTATGTGCTGGGCTTTTTTTGTGCCGGTGGATTCGCCTCCGCCCAGGCCGGGGTGCCCCTGCTGGGTGGCCTGCAGCGTGTGGCGCTCTGCCACGGCATCTGCGGATTTGGATTCATCTTTTTTCGCGCCCGAACCCTGGTGATCTGCGGGGTCGTCGCACTGGCCGCATACTGCCTGCTGCTGGGCTGGTATCCGACTGCCCCCGTGCCCACGACCCCAGATGCCCGATGGATGGATGGGAGCACACTGGTCCACCGCGTGGATGCCCGTTTGCTGCCCCATCTGAAGGCCAGCGGCAATCGCGATTCCTTCGGGCTGCTGACGGTCATTCCCTCCTGCGCGGTGTGCCTGCTCGGGGTGGCGGCGGGGACCGTCTTCGTTCGATTCAATGCCGATCCGGCGGGCAATCTGCGCCGGCTGGCGGTGGCCGGTGCGGGAGCACTCGCTGCCGGTCTCGTACTGAGTGTCGTCAACCCGGTCATTCCCCGGTTGTGGACGCCTTCGTATGTGCTGATCGCCTCGGGAATCAGCGTGTTCCTGCTGCTGGCCTTCCATCTCGGAATTCGGAACGGTCGCCATCAGGCAGGTTTTCAGCCCCTGATTTGGATGGGCACCAATTCGGTGGCTGTGTACACCCTTGCCCGACTGGTTGATTTCGATCAGCTCGCCGCCCGGTTCCTCGGCGGCAATGCCCAGGCGCTTCTCAATCGCGAGCTGTTTGGCGTGGGGGGAACCGTCCTGCTTGGGCTGCTTGCACCGTTGCTTGCGATCGGCCTCGCCGGGTATCTCTACCGCCAACGGCTGTATCTTCGCCCCTGATCCCTTCCCATGCCCTATCGATTTGAAGCGGCCGGATACCGTCGCGGCGGCGCTGCCCGCACCTCCCGGGGAGCCAGGTCCTCGCGCAGGTCGCGCTCGGTGGCGATGGTCCCGGACCGATTCGTATCCGTCGATGCGCTCCGCGGCTTCGACATGTTCTGGATTGTCGGTGCCGCCTATCTGGTCAGTGCGCTGGAGCGCTGGACCGGTGCCGGATTCCTGACCGGGATCAAGGCGCAGTTGCATCATGTCGACTGGGAGGGGTTCGCCTTCTACGATCTCATCTTTCCGCTGTTTGTTTTCATTACTGGCGTTTCGGCGGCCTTTTCATTGAAGAGGATCGTCGAACGCGAAGGCCGCACGGCGGCGGCAAAGCGCATCATCCGTCGCACCCTGTTGCTGTTCTTCCTCGGACTGATTTATTCGGGTGGCGTGGCGGGCAATGCGTATGTTCCGCCCGACGGTGGAGACCCCACCACCCGTCAGCTCATCGCCCACTTTCTCGACAACACCCGGCTCCTGGGGGTGCTGAATCGCATCGCGCTGGCCTACGGTGTCAGCGGGTTTCTGTACCTGCTCCTGCCGATTCCGCTCCTGCTGCCGGTCTTCGGCGGGTTGCTGCTGGGATACTGGGGCATCATGGCGAACCTCCCCATTCGCGACATCTCCCTGTCGCGCGAAGCCCTTGCCACGCTGGCGCAGGAGACCGGCGAGACCAATACCGCCACCCTCTACCTCTCCGCCACCAACCTGGTCACCGGCCGGTATGGACCCGGGTACAACGTGGCCAATCATTTCGATTACCGGTTTCTGCCCGGTAGAAAACATGACGGCAACTACGATCCCGAAGGCATCCTGAGCACCATGCCGGCGGTGGCGACGTGTCTGCTAGGCATGCTCGCCGGGGCGTTCCTATTGAGTCCTGACACGGCACCCACGGCCAAGACGATCGTGCTGGTGGTTCTGGGCATCCTGTTGGTCGCGACGGGGTTTGTCTGGGGGCTGTCATTCCCGGTGGTCAAAAAGATCTGGACCTCGTCATTCGTCTGCGTCGCCGGTGGCTATAGCCTGATCCTTCTCGGAGTGTTTCACCAAATCGTGGATGTCTGGGCCTTTGAGACGTGGTGCCGGCCGTTCGTCTGGATTGGATCCAATGCGCTGGTTCTCTATCTCGGCGCGTCGATCCTCAATTACCGCCGCGTTGCGGAACGGCTGGTTGGGGGACCGATCGCCGGTCATCTGGGACGTACCGGCGAGGTGCTGGTCGCGGGTGTGGCGCTCTTCGTTCTGTTCTGGTTCGCCCGGTATCTGTACCGCCGTCAACTGTTCCTCCGCCTGTGATCCGAATGATCCGCCCGGTCGGTGTGCTGGGGATTGCCCTCGCGCTGGCATGGATGGCTGCGTCGGTGGCCGGGGCTGAGGCCCTGGTGGTTATCACCCCGCATCCGGAGGAGGTTCGACGAGAATTTCAGGAAGCCTTTGCCCGCTGGCACCAACGCCTTTACGGCTCCCGGGTCGAAATCGACTGGCGTGACCCCGGTGGTTCGGGCGAGGCGCAGCGGTACGTCGAGAACGAGTTCAAGGCGCATCCCGAGGGGATTGCGGTGGATGTTTTCTTTGGTGGCGGACCCGAGCCGTTCCTGGCGTTTGCCTCCCGCCACTGGCTCGACGGGCGGGAAATCCCCGCGGAAGCGACCGATGGCATTCCGCCGCGCCTGGGAGGGGCTGAGCTGTATGATCCCGATCGCGCCTGGTTTGGTGCCTGCCTAGCCTCTTTTGGAATTCTCCAGAATTTGAAGGTGCAGGGGCTCGCTGGTCTGCCCCGGGTCGCACGGTGGGAGGATCTGGCCCGTCCCGAATTGCGCGGCTGGGTGGCCGCTGGCGATCCGCGAAACAGCGGGACCATGAACAACATGTACGAGGCGATCCTGCAGGCCTATGGGTGGGAGCGCGGCTGGCGGTTGCTGACCGCCATTTCGGGAAACGTCCGCCGATTCGACCGGTTCAGTTCGCAGTCGGCCAAGGAGTGCACCCTGGGACAGGTCGCCTATGCCTTTTGCATCGATTACTACGGGTTCATCCAGCGGGAAGCCGCGGGAGTGGGCGGACTCGAGTTTGTGCTGCCCGAGGATTTCACCTCAATATCGCCGGATGGCATTGCCGTGCTTCGTGGAGCCCCCCACGCGAGGGAGGCCGCCCGCTTTGTGACCTTCGTGCTCAGCGAGGAAGGCCAGTCCCTATGGTATCTCCCCGTCGGAAGCCCAGGGGGGCCCGCGCATCACTCCATTGAGCGTCTGCCCATGCGGCCGGCACTCTACGAACGCCTCGGCTCCCGCAGCCGCATCACGGCGAATCCTTTCACCCGCAACACGGAGTTTCATTATGACGCCCGATTGGCCCGCAATCGGCGGGATGCGGTGCGGACGTTGTTCGGATGCGTGATGGTGGATCTCCATCCCGAGCTGCAGGCCGCCTGGCAGGCCGTCATTCGTCGAGGCCACCAACCCGGCGAGGTCGCCGCACTGGGAACCGTGCCGATCTCTGAATCGCA
>CANGMO010000416.1 GCA_947454295.1 Verrucomicrobiota bacterium
CGCAGTTGGACACGTCCATCCGGAGTGTCGCCCATACGACGGACGGTCAGGACGATTTCGCCCTGCTCCGTGAACTTGGCCGCATTGCCGAGAAGGTTGAGGAGGATCTGCCTGAGGCGCGTGGGATCGCCCCGGAGACCGGGCGGGATCTTTTCGTCGAGGCTCACGGCGACCTCGATCTGCTTGCGGTGGGCGGTGAAGGCGATGACGTCGACCGCGGCCTCGGCCACTTCGCGCAGGTCAAAGGCCGTGAGTTCCAGCTCCAGTTTTCCAGCCTCGATGCGGGAGAGATCGAGGATGTCGTTGATGATCGCCAGGAGATTGCTGGCGCTCTGCTGAACGAGGCGGGTGTGGCTGCGCTGTTCGGCGTTCAGCGGAGAGTCGAGCAATAGCGCGGTAAATCCGAGGATACCGTTCATCGGCGTCCGGATCTCGTGGCTCATGGTGGCGAGGAACTCGCTCTTGGCCCGGCTTGCCGCCTTGGCCTCGGTGCTGGCCACAAGCAGCGCCGCCTTCTGTTCCTCGAGGAGCGCCCGCGACTGCGCGATCTGCGACGCCATGCGGTTCAGACCGTGTCCGAGATCCCCGAGTTCGTCGGCCCGGTTCACCGTGATTCGATATTCGAGACGTCCCTCACCGAAGTGACGGGCGGCGTCCAGAATGGCGCGGATCGGGTCGACCAGTTTTCGGGAGAATTGATAGGCGACGCCGGCCGCGATGACGGCCAAGAGACCGCCGAGTGCCAGCATGATCCAGGCAGTCTCGCGCGTCTGGGCACCAAAGTTGCCCACGTTCCAATCCGCCTGCAGCACGGCGAGCACCTTGCCGGCCTCATTGCGGATGGGCGCGGCGGCCGACAGGCGCAGGCCTCCGCCGGCGAGCGATTCGACCGGTGCCAGAGTGGGCTCGCCGAGCAGGGCGCGGCGCAGCGATTCGGTCAGTTCCTGTCGCTTCGGCGCGGAGGGTTCAGTGGCGGCCAGGACGTCCAGTTCCTGTCGGTAGGAAGGCGTTTCGGAGGGGTGCAGCACCCGTAGCGACACTCCCGAGCCGGCGGACATGGGATTGAGCGCCTCGATCTGCAGCAGCGATTCACGGAGCCCGTGCGACGCCTCGGAAGCCGCCGGTGCACCTCCCGGGGATGGGGGTGTCACTTCCAGCAGCCTGGGGGGGATGTGAGGTGCCGCGTTGCGGACGATGCTCTGCAGCTCGCGCCCCAGCTCAAGGGTGAGGGAGCTGCGACGAAGCTGCAGCGACGTCCACGAGGAGAGCGCGATCGACGCGACCACGAGCGACACGCTGAAGGTGGTCACGCGTGTGACCAACCGAAGGCCGGGCCGGGACGGAGTCTCAACCGCAGAAGTCATGAACCGGGAGCGAAGCAGCAGGACAACTGCTTCGCGAGCAAGGTGCCGGTGCTGGCGACCCGGCTCAACGCAAATCCACCCCTGGAAGAGGGAAGGCGGCCCGACGGGCGGATCGCCTAGCGGGATTGCTGCTCGGCCGCCCGGGTGGTGTTGGCCAGGAGCATGGCGATGGTCATCGGACCGACCCCGCCCGGATTGGGCGTGATATGGCCGGCCACGGACTGGAGCTCGGCAAACGCCACGTCGCCCACGAGTCGCGTTCCCGATGGGGTTCCCGGGGCGGGAATACGATTCACGCCGACGTCGATCACCGTTGCCCCGGGCTTCACCATGTTCGCTTTCACGAACTCGGGAACTCCCATGGCGGCGATCAGAATGTCCGCGCGCCGACAATGCGCGACGACGTCGCGACTCCCGCTATGGACCACGGTCACCGTCGCGTTGGCGGTCCGACCCTTCTGCATCAGGATCGAGGACATGGGTTTTCCTACGATGTTGCCCCGGCCCAGAACCACGACCTCGGCGCCTTCCGTGGGGATCTTCGAACGAATCAGCAGCTCATGCACTCCGCCCGGCGTGCAGGGAACGAATCCGTCGGTGTCGCCAAGCAAAAGCTTGCCCACGTTGACTGGATGAAAGCCATCCACGTCCTTTTCCGGTGCGACGCGTGCGTACACGGTGGCCTGGCGGATCGGGTGGGGCAGGGGAGCCTGGACCAGAATTCCGTGCCAGGAGGGGTCGGCATTGAAGCCGTCGATCCGGGCGAGAAGCTCGGCTTCGGAGGTGTCGGCCGGCAGGACGAGCGTTGTCGATCGGAATCCCAGCTCCGCCGACTTCTTCTCCTTCATCCCCACATAGACCTGGGATGCGGGATCCTCACCAACCCGGATGAACACCAGCCCGGGCTGGATGCCGCGCGATTTCAGGGTGGCGACACACGCGGCCGTTTCGGCGTGGATCTGTTGGGCGATGGCGCGGCCGTCGATGATCTGGCTCATCCGGGTCTGGTCGGGTCGGAATCCGAAACGAAGGCGGGGGTGAACCCGCCCCTTTGAATTTAGAAGGCGGACTCGATGGATTTCACCTTCAACACGGGAGTTTTCCAGCGGACATCACGCCATTCCTCGCCGGAAACTGTGACCGCCTGCCCGTGGAACTTGCCCAGATTGAGGTCTGGGTTGTCGCTCACCAGGTAGTCCACGACGCCTTCGGAATGCAGGCTGCGCAGTTCGTAGTAGCCCGGGGCCTGGACGCTGATCGCACCGCCAACGATTCCGTCGCGGATCACATGACGGGGTTTGACCTCGGCGGGAGGAACCGGGGACGGCGCCGGCGTCGTGGCGATCGGGGTGGCAGGAGTGAGGGCGGGGGCGGCGATCACCGGTGCAGTCACGACCGGTGCCGGCGTTGGCGCTGCCGCAGGGGCCGAGGTGGCGACGGGATCGGCGGCGGCGGGCTTCAGCTGTGGGGCATCAGCGACCTTGGTTTCCGTGGGAACCGGCGCGGGTTCGGTGATGGTCTTGGTCGGGACCGGTGGAGCAGGCTTGGAACTCGCGACCGGCTCGGCGGCCGGTTCCGCGGGCTTCTCTTGTTTGAGCGCCGCGGGCTGCGGCGTGGTGTCAATCAGGCTGCTGGCCACGTAGGCAAAGGTGCCGGTGGGCGGCTCAATCTGCGTCCAATCTTCCAGCGACCGGACAATGGTGATCGAAGCGCCCTGGCTGAGCTTGCCGAGCTCGCTGTAATTGCGGCCCGGGCCTGCGCGGAGATTGACGGAGCCGCCCTTGACCGTCTTGGTCTTGGCATCCAGCAGCGGGCCGTACACCCACACCGCCACCTTGGCGGGCAGGGCGATCTTGGACCACGAACGGGTCGTTTTGCCGTCGGCACCGACGCCGTCGACTTCGCCGATCACCGACACCACGTCACCCTTCTTGAGACTGGCGAGCACTTCGCCGTCGAAGCCGGGCTTGGCGCGGACGTTGGTGCGGTCGCCCTTGATGACGGCGGGAATCTGCGCCGTGGCGGTGAGCAGGCTCAACAGTGCGGCACCTGCGAAAAACAGGGTGGTCTTC
>CANGMO010000417.1 GCA_947454295.1 Verrucomicrobiota bacterium
CATGTATGTCTACAAGCCGAGTCAGGGGAAGTGGCAGCTCTACCTGTTTGACCTCGACTGGCTGATGCTGGCCGCCACCCAGTACAACGCGACGTACTCGGCCAAGCAGGGACCGTTGTTCGTCAGCAACGACCCGGTGGTGTCGCGCATGTACAATCATCCCCCGTTTCGCCGCGCCTACTTTCGGGCGGTGCAGCGCGCGGTGGAGGGGCCGCTTCTGTCCGCAAATTGCGACCCGGTGATGGATGCGAAATACGCCTCGTACCTCGCCAATGGCGTCCGCTTCTGCGATGGCCAGGCGCTGACCGCGCCCGATGCGGTCAAGGTCTGGTTCCGCGACCGGCGCGTGGCGTTGCAGAATCAATTGAACAGTGTGGCGGCTGACTTCGCGTTGAGCGCGGCGAATCCGTCCACCTCGGCGGGCAGCCCCGTGACCCTGACCGGCACCGCGCCAATCCGGATCCGCAACCTCCAACTCAACGGCATTGATCTCCCGGTCACCTGGACCTCGGTGACGACCTGGACGGCCAGTGTGCCTCTGCTCAAGGAGGTCAACACTCTCGTTCTCACGGGCGTGGATTCGCAGGGGATTGCGATTCCCGGGGCGTCGATCTCCACGACCATCCGATACACGGGCCCCGTGAGCTCGCCGGGACGCGTGGTGATCAATGAGTGGATGGCTGACAACACCAGCACCCTCGCCGACACATCCGGGGCCGTGCCGAAATTCAGCGACTGGTTCGAGCTCTACAACCCGGGCGCGACCTCGGTCAGCCTCGACGGCTGCTATCTGACGGACACGCTCTCCAATCCGGGGCAGTTCCTGATTCCGAATGGCTATGTCGTTCCCCCGTCCGGATACCTGCTGGTGTGGGCGGACAATCAGCCGAACCAAAACGCTCCCGGAGTTCCCGCGCTGCACGTCAATTTCCAACTATCTGCCAAGGGTGAATCCATCGGGCTCTACGCGCGGGATGGCACGCCCATGGACACGGTGACCTTCGGGCCGCAAAGCCCCGATGTGAGCGAGGGACGGTGGCCTGACGGCGGTTCGCAGATCGTGACGCAGTCCAGACCCACTCCATCCGCGCCCAACGTCGCCTCGATCTCCGGTCCCCGGCTGGAATGGCGATCCACCGGCAACGGGGGCCTGCATCTGCAGTGGGGCACCACGCCCGGCCTGCTGTATGTCGTCGAGGCTTCGGAGACGCTTCCTGCCGCGGTGTGGACGCCGCTGGCTCCCGCGGTGGCGGGAACCGGAGCTCCGCAGCAGTTGGAGGTTCCGGCCGCGCCATCCGGCACGCGCTTCCTGAGGTTGCGCATCACCCCGTGAGCCGTCGCCCTCTCGAGCTTCCCTTCGCCAATCAGACTTAGGGGAGCGCGCCCTTGCGAAGCCCGTCGGGAAGGGGAAGGATTGGCGGACGAAATCCCGGGCTGACCCTGTCCAAGGGAGGCTGGCGGGAACCGTGTGAACAGGGGTGATTTCACCTCCAGGCGATCTGGGACCGATCTGATGACGAAGACTCCTCAAGCGAGCTGGCTGGCGATGTGGATGGCGCCGCTGTGGCTGGTGATTGCCGGTCTGCAGGCCGCGCCTGCCCCGGCCGTGGCAGCGTCGACCGCGATCGACTTCAATCGCGACATTCGCCCCATCCTCTCGGAGAACTGCTTTTCCTGCCATGGACCCGACGAAGGGCGCCGGAAATCCGGTCTTCGCCTGGACATCGAGGCGGAGGCCTTCAAGGAACTGAAATCCGGACATCGCGCGCTGATCCCGGGCGACGTCGAGCACAGCACGCTGGTCACGCGGCTGCTGACCCACGATGACGACGATCTCATGCCGCCCCCGAAGTCGGGTAAAAAGCTGACGGAGCGGGAAATCCAGCTGCTGAAGAGCTGGGTAAAGGCGGGTGCGAAATGGAAGCAGCACTGGTCCTTCCTGCCGCCGGAAGCGCCGGCTGTGCCCGTGCCGCAAAAGCCGCGCTGGGTGCGCAATGAGATCGATGCCTTTGTTGCCGCGCGACTCGATCGCGCCGGCATGGAACCGGCGCCCGAGGCCGATCGAGCCACGCTCATCCGGCGGGTGAAGTTCGACCTTACGGGCCTGCCTCCCACCATTGAGGAGGTCGACCAATTCCTCGCCGATCGTTCCCCCGCGGCCTACGAGCAGCTGGTCGATCGATTGATGAAGATGCCGCAGTACGGCGAGCGCATGGCGGCCAACTGGCTGGATCTCGCGCGTTACGCGGATACCAGCGGCTACCATTTCGACGGGGTTCGCTTCATGTGGCTGTGGCGCGACTGGGTCATCCAGGCCTTCAACGACAACAAGCCCTACGACGCCTTCACGGTCGAGCAGCTCGCCGGTGATCTGCTGCCCAACGCAACCCAGTCGCAGCGCATCGCCACCGGATTTGTCCGGAACAACATGACGAACGACGAGGGTGGCGCCGATCCGGATGAGTACCTGAACAAGTACGTCGTGGATCGCGTGAATACGCTCGGCACGGTCTGGCTGGGGATGACGGTCGGGTGCACCGAGTGTCACGACCACAAGTACGACCCGATGAGCACGAAGGAGTTCTACCGGTTGTACGCCTTCTTCCACAACGTGCCGGAAAAGGGGCTGGATCGCATTCGCTCCGACAATCCGCCGCCGCGTCTGCCGGTGCCGTCGACCGAGCAGGCGGTGAAATTCGTCGAGGCGGACTTTGCGGTAAAGGACGGCGAGAAGACGCTTCAGGACCGCACCAACGAGCTCGGCGAAACCCAGGAAAAATGGGAGCGCGAGACCCAGGATCGTCCGCCGGCCGCGTTGTCGCTACCCGGCGGATCCGCCCTGGCGACGTTGGACGATTCCCTCGCGTTGGTGCGCGGAAGTGAAACGGTCGCCGGCGTTTCGAAGGGCGCGACCGCACCAGCCTATGAACCGGGCCGCCCCGGCCGGGCGCTGAAGCTGGAGTCGGGGACGCGGGTGGAGTGGGAAACGCGATCGCTCCCGGATTCCGCACGCGGCGCAACCGTGACCGCCTGGATCAAGCGTCGCGGCAATGGCACGGTGCTCACGATTGCCGGCGCCACCAATGCCGGTCGCGGGTTGGAGATCAGTTTCGCTGATGGACGTCCCCGCGTTCGCCTTGGTTCCACCAACGAGGCCGACCAGTTGCGAGTCCGCTCGAAGGACGCCCTGCCCGAGAATCAATGGACCCACCTATCCGTGACCTGGGATGGCTCGAACAAGGCCGACGGACTTCGGATTTGGATCGGAAACCGGGTTCGCGAGACCGAGCGGGAAGTGGAGAAGCTCCAGTCGGCGGTGGCGCTGGATGGAACGCTCGCGGTCGGTGGCGGATTCCCCGGGGCCATCGACGGACTCCGGCTGATTCCCGCAGCGCTGCCCGCCGAGACGCTGACGCGGGTGGAGTTCGATGCG
>CANGMO010000418.1 GCA_947454295.1 Verrucomicrobiota bacterium
GGTGTTCCCGGTGCCGATCGCACCCATCATGTTGTCGCCACCACCGGCGCTGACCAGCACGCCGGGGTTCAGTCCCAATTCCGCCGCGGTGTTCGCGGTCAACTGTCCCGCGGGCACCTCGCTCGACGAGAGTTTTGGCAGCTTGCCGGCGAGATCGGGATCAATGGCATTGATGGCGGCTTCCGACCAGCGGCGCCGGCGAACATCCATGAGGGCGCTGCCCGAGGCGTCGCCGTATTCCATGAAGGCATTCCCGGTGAGCCAGAAATTCAGGTAGTCGTGCGGCAACAGCACGGTCGCGAGACGCGCGTAATTCTTGGGCTCGTGCTTCTTCAGCCAGAGAATCTTCGGAGCCGTGAAGCCGGGCAGAAAGGCATTGCCGGTGGCCCGGATCGCCCCCTTCGAACCGCCCAACGCGGCAGTGAGGTCGCCGCATTCGGCAATCGTGCTGGTGTCGCACCACAGCTTGGCCGGACGGATCACCTGTCCCTTGGCATCGAGGGGAACAAACCCGTGCTGCTGGCCGCTGACGCCAATCGCCACCACTTCCCCGGCCCCCGCCTTCGCCTGCTTGAGTGCGGCGCGGATGGCTGAGGTGGTCGCCGTGATCCAGGTCTTGGGATCCTGCTCCTTGGCGCCCGCGGGAAGTCCGGGAATCAGATCATAGGCCGCCGATCCGCTGCCGAGTACCCGGCCGGATTTCGCCTCAACGACGAGGGCCTTGGTGGACTGGGTGCCGGAATCGATGCCAATTAAAAGCGAACGCGAAGCCATAGGATAAACAGGTCAGGTCGTATCGAAGCAGACGTGAATCGGGGAAACTGTGGGACAGAGCCGGCCGCCTGTCCATCACGCGGCGGCAGCGGAAAGGGAGGCGTCGATCCATGCCCGGACCAACGGATGCACCCGGCCTTCCAGGGCCAACCTCTCCGGCTGAAACAGCGTTCCAGCGAAAAAACGGTGCGGACGCCATTCCCCCCCACGAATGTCTCCGCCCGCATCGAAGGCCGTGAACTGAAATCCCACCCGTTCCAGGGCGTCGCGATACACCGGATTCACCCCAAACCGACAGTGGTAGCCCTCCTCAGTCTGATCCGATCCCACCCACTGACGCAGACGGCTTTCCGCGGGGAACCGAACTGTGCCGCGAACCTCCACCAGTCCACAACTCAACCGGAAGATCACGCACTCGGCGCCGTTGGGATCCAGCTCCGCGTGGGTCGCCGTCTTCAGTCCACAGACCTCTTGGGCCAGTTCCAGAATCGCATGCTGAAACCCGCCACAGGTCCCGAGAAATGGAGTCCCCGATTCGCGGGCGTGACGGCAAGCGCGCAGCGCGCCCTCGAGACTGGCGTAAGGTGAACCCGGCACCAGCCACAGTCCTGCGGCTTCCGAAAGCGCCGCGTCCGTGACTTCGTCGGATTGAACCCAGCGCCATCCCGGGCCAACACCGGCCAGTTCCATTGAACGAACCACCGCGCGATGCGCGAGAATGGACTCGTCCCGATCTCCCACGATGATCAACGTTTTCATGGCGACTTGGCGGACGAGGGCTCGACCCACGGCATGATCCGAATCGAACCCGCGCCGGTGCGAAGCCACATTTCGGGGCCGCCCCCATTGACGATTTCATGCCGTTCGCTCACCGGCGCGGATTGAGCCAACCCCTTGCCCACTCCCAGCGAAACGAATCCTGCGGAGGTCTTCGCATCGAGTTCAAATCCCGCCTCACGCGGCACGTGAACCACAATCCCGCCTCCTCCGGATGCCTCCAGTCGAACCGCACCGGGAATTGGCTGGAGCAGGTCGGCGACGATCCGCCCGCTTCCCGTGAGACCCTGGATCGCTCCGTTGACCTGCTCGAACTGCAAGTTGCCGGCGCTGACTTCCGCATTCACCGCCCCCCGATAGCGTCGCACGATGACGGTCCCGCCCCCCGACTCCGCGCGCAAGTCTCCTTCCCCACCCACGACTTGGATGCCACCTCCGCGCGTCACGATAGAGTTGGTTCCCACGCAATTCGTCATCGCGATCGTCCCACTCGCCGTTTCCGCGCCAATCGCCCCTTGAATGCCGGAAAACCGCAATGCCCCGCTCGCCGTCTGCGCGTGGACGTCAGCCGAGAGCCCGGTGACGGCGATGGAGCCCAGCTGTGTGGAGAGATCCACCCCACACGATTTGGGCACCCACAGCTTGAACACGCCCCCGAGGGGCGGACGTTCGCCATCCGCAAGCTGCGGCTCCTGTCCGGCCGCCATGGTCGTCACGACCCAGTTGGTGCCCTCGCGACGGATCTTCAGCGGGCTGGCCAGCAGCAGTTGCTGCTCCCGCGCCGGGGTGCGTCCGCGGGCATTCCGTTCCGCCTCGAGACGGATCTCCGGCATCTCATGGGTCATCACCTCAATGGCCCCGCCGCTGAGCGACACCACAAGCCGGGTTCCGGACGGTGCCGGAAGATTGGTCGTCACCACCTGGGCGGCAGACAGGGGGTTCTCCGCTCCCCACATCGCCAGCATGAGCACCAGCCAATGGCACCTGAACGACCAGGCGGAAACCGAGCGCCTGCGGATATGCTTGGCGATTGAGGTCATCAGCTCAGGCAGCTTGGGTTTGAATCCGTCTTAAGACGCCCGCGATACGCCCGAGTTGTTGGGACGGATCGCAGGCCTCACGGGCTATGGCCGGACCGGCAGCTCCCAGGCGTCGAACCAGCTCACGATCCTCCATCCATCGCATCAGGACCGCTGCCAGCTGCGCCACATCCCCCGGTACCACGCGGGCCCCACACGCGTCAGTGACGATTTCGGCGACGCCTCCCGCATCCGCCGTCACCACCGGACGCGCAGCGAAAAGCGATTCCATGAACGCGACCCCAAATGGTTCCGGCGTGGCATTGACCTGAATATACGCATCGCAGGCGTTGAGCAGCGCGACCACATCAGTGCGGTGCCCCAGCCAGCGGAGTCGATCCGCAATGCCGAGCGCTTCCGCCTCCTGCTCGAGGCCTTGCTGATAGGCGATCTCCTCGGGGCGCTGGGCACCGCCGGCAATCCACCAACTCCAATCGGAGCGCTCCTTGAGCCGTGCCAGCGCGTGGAGTGCGTTGCGATGTCCCTTCCAATCCTGCAGTCGACTTGCCTGAAGCAGCACGAACGCGTCGGCGGACGACTTCAGTTCGGAACGAATCCCGCTGCGATCCGCAGGCGTCCCGGGAGTCGATGGCGCCACCGGGCAGTAGATGACCTCGGGCTTCCGCTCGTACCACAAGCCCACGGTGGAGGCGGTGAAGCGACTGTTCGCAACGATGCCCGCGGGAGTCACCCGGCTGGCAAACGAATGCAAAAGGCTTCGCGCCGGCAGCTCATTATGAACCCAGAGCACCAGCGGAATCCTGAGGGAACGCGCTGCCGGCCCCATGACCCA
>CANGMO010000419.1 GCA_947454295.1 Verrucomicrobiota bacterium
GATCCGTGAGAAACCCGAGATTGCCGGCCGAGGTCCGCAGCAGGAACCCCACCGGGTCCATGGCGTCATGCGGAACGCTGAACGCATCCACCTCCACATCGCCGACGGAAAACGTCGATCCGGTCTCAAAAACGGAGAACGAGAAGGCGACGCCCGGGAAGGCCTCCTGAATCGCCTCGCGCGTGAACCGATTGGCGAAGATGCGCACGCCGGTCTTGGAGCAGAGCGTCCCGAGGCCCTGCATGTGGTCCCCGTGCTCATGGGTCACCAGAATGCCGGTCAGCCCCTCCGGCGCACGCCCGATGGAGGCCAGCCGCTCCCGGATTTGGCGCGCGCTAAAGCCGGCGTCGATCAGGATCCGGGTTTCCCCGACCTCCAAATAGGCGCAATTTCCCCCGGAACCGCTGCCGAGGATGGTGAACTGAGCGGGCACGGCCCGAGGGTACGCGGGACCCGCCGCGGGAGCGAAGTGCGAAGTGAATTCGGCCCGATTCCTGCGGTCCGGAAGCCCGCCCCCATGGAATGATTCACCGGAGCGCCTCTTTTCAGCCCCCCTCAATTTCCATGCCAATTTTTTCAGGAAGCTTGTACCCGGCTCCAAAGTCGTTTATCTAGCCGCCGGTGTCGCAAGGTTTCCAACTTTCGCAGCGGATGTCGCAGCAGATGGTGCTGTCGCCGCAGCTCCAGCAATCGCTGGCGCTGTTGCAGGCCCCGGTGCTGGAGCTGAAGGCGATGGTGGAACAGGAACTCCAGATGAATCCCATCCTGGAGGAGGTGGCAATCACCGAGATGACCA
The DNA here is from genome assembly GCA_947454295.1 of Verrucomicrobiota bacterium. Classification (GTDB taxonomy): domain Bacteria; phylum Verrucomicrobiota; class Verrucomicrobiia; order Limisphaerales; family UBA9464; genus CAIVQB01. The sequence goes on from CANGMO010000419.1 coordinate 797, forward strand.
CCGAGGAGCGGGAGTCCCGCGGCGAGGAGAACGCCGCCCAGCTCGACCCGGCGGAACCCCCGGCCGACACCCGCTACGACCCGGCCACCGAAAAGCCCGACTCCGAACCGGTCGACAAGTTCGACGCCGACCTGCAAAAGCTGCTGCAGCTGGATCAGGAATGGCGCGAGCACTTCTCCGCCACCAACACCATCAACCGCTCCACCCCCGACGACGAGGAGAAGCGGCAGTTCATGTTCGATTCGCTCACCGCGGATCACTCCCTCCAGTCCGAGCTGCTGGACCAGGTCCGGCTCTCTGACATGAGCGACCGACTCCGCCCCGTTGCGGAATTGCTGGTGGGGAACATTGATGATCACGGCTACCTCCAGTCCGGCCTGCCCGAGCTGAGCTTTTCCACCGGCATTCCGATGGAGGACCTCGAGGCGGCGTTGAAGGAGGTTCAATCCTTTCACCCTGCCGGCATCGGCGCCCGCGACCTGCGCGAATGCCTGATGCTCCAGATCGAACGGGCCGGCGGCGAAGAATTGCTGGAGTATGCCGTGCTCCGCGATCACATGGAGGCCCTCGGCAAGCGGCGCTTCCCGGAGATTGCCCGCCACTTGGGAATCACCCCCGCCCATGCCCAGCGCCTCGCGGAGAACATCGCCCGACTCGATCCCCGCCCGGGCCGCATCTACGCCTCCGATTCCAACCAGTACGTGCTGCCGGAGGTGACCGTCACCAAGGGCGAGGATGGCGAGTGGACGGTGTCCACCAACAGTGATCACCTGCCCCACCTGCGGATCAGCAACACCTACAAGGATCTCCTCGCCCAGGCCGAGACGTCCGCCGAGGTGCGCGAATACATCCGCGAGAAAATCAAGGCGGGGAAGTTTCTTATCAAGAGCATCCATCAGCGCCAGAGCACGATCCTCAACATCGCCAACGAGATCGTGAAACGGCAGACGGAGTTCTTTGAGAAGGGCGTCGCCCACCTCAAGCCCATGACCATGGTGCAGGTGGCCGAGGTGGTCGGCGTGCACGAGACGACCGTCAGCCGCGCAGTGTCGGGCAAGTACATGTCCACGCCGCAGGGCGTCTTCGAGATGAAGTACTTCTTCACCTCCGGTGTGGCGACCTCGAGCGGCGAGAACATGTCGAACACCAGCGTGAAGACCATTCTCGCCGAGCTCATCGCTGGCGAGGACAAGGGCAAGCCGCTTTCCGACGAGGAGCTGGTGGCGCGGCTTAAGGAAAAGGGTATCATGATCGCCCGCCGCACCGTGGCGAAATACCGCTCCGAGCTGAACGTCCTCCCCAGCCACCTGCGGAAGTCGTACTAGACGGCACTGGCCGCATGCCATCGCGGGAGGCTCGCCAGGCCGCAGTCCCTGAACCCACGAGCCGCGGTTGAATGGTTGAAGTGCTAAAGGATTGAAGGGCCGAACCCCAAACCTTCCGCGCCAACACTTCTCACCCGCCTTCGTTCCGGCAGATCGCAGCGGACAAGCACGGTGCCCCCGCAGCAGCAACCCACCACGCATTTTCCCTTTGAGAATAGCCCAGGCCTTCAGGCGTGGGATTGGGCCCGATAACCAACCGAGTCCCGCAGGGACGACAGAATCCCCGGTTCCGCCGTTCCCTCTGGACTCTCCAAATCCACCTGCGCGAAAATCCCGGCCTGAAGGCACGGGGCTATTCTCTCCGACCCCGCACCCCGGTCCCCAGAAGGTCCCGAGCGCGGATTCCGACTGGAAGTTCAGGCCCCTGTTGGTACCGTGCCTGCTAAGCAAACTGTCCATCGCCTTCTTGGGATGGACACGTTTTGGGAGGAAACAGGCATCGTACCATGGAATCGCATTCACGCCCCAAGGCCTGGCTCCGAGGTTTCTCCCTGCACCTCTGGCTTGGCTTCTTAGTTTGCGCCTTCGTCAGCCACGCAGCGACCATCCCCAGCTCGGTGCTGGTTTGGGGACAGGAACTCAACGGACCCATCGCCCCCCCAGCCGTGACCGACGGTCACACCATCGCCATCGCCGCGGCGGACCAAACGTTGATGGCACTCCTCGACGACGGGAGCGTCGTGTGCTGGGGAAACAATTCCTACGGACAGACCAATGTCCCGGCCGCCGCCTTGCATGACATCGTTGCCATCTCAGCCGGGTACACGCACTGCCTCGCCCTGACCTCTGGAGGACGGGTCATCGCTTGGGGAGACAACAGCTACGCACAGGGCTCCGTTCCCGTGACAGCCGAGTCGGGGGTGATCCAGATTTCCGCCGGGCATTCCCAGTCCCTCGCCCTGAAGAGCGACGGTTCAGTAGTCGCTTGGGGAAACAATTCTGCGGGGCAATCGAAAGCGCCAGCGGACGCCCAGAGCGGCATAATCGGCATCAGTGCAGGGGGAATGCACTCGCTGGCCGTCAACAAAACCGGGGTGGTCATCGCGTGGGGCGATCCCACCTTCAAGCAAACCGCGGTTCCCACCAACGCCAAATCCAAGGTCGTTGCGATCGCCGCAGGCGGCTATCACTCGCTGGCGCTCAAGTCAGATGGAACCGTGGTGGTGTGGGGCCACCTCGGCGATCTGCCGACGCCTTCAGGACGCTTCTCGACCATCGCCGCAGGCACCTATTCGTACC
>CANGMO010000420.1 GCA_947454295.1 Verrucomicrobiota bacterium
ACGCTGACCATCCATTCCACGGAACGCGCCTGCCCGAAATGTTCGCGCTCTTTCTCTCCGCTCGACCCCAAGCAGTTCAGCTACAACTCCAGCCAGGGTTGGTGTCCGAAGTGCCGAGGCTTCGGCGAGCTGTTCTATCTGCCCGACGTCGATCGCGGGGCCGATGGCGAATCGATTGAGGAGAGTTGGTGGCGATGGCAGGAGGGCAAGCGGGAAGCCTGCCCGGAATGCCACGGCAGCCGGCTTCGCCCGGAAGCGCGCGCGGTGCACCTGGACGTGGCGCCATTGGAGTCGAAGGCGGCCTCCAGCACTGCGAAGAAGGCCGCATCCAGCGGCCCCACCCTCGATGATCTCGGAAAAATGTCCGTGGACCGGGCGCTGGCCTGGGTCAGCGGCATCCAGCTCGACGATCGCTCGCTGCGGATCGCCCGGGACATCCTTCCGGAAATCCGGGAGCGACTGCATTTCCTTGCGGAAGTGGGACTCGGCTATCTGCAACTGGGACGTGGCGTCACCACGCTTTCGGGCGGTGAAGCGCAGCGCATCCGGCTGGCCGCCCAGCTGGGATCGAATCTCAGCGGCGTGCTCTACATCCTGGACGAACCCACCATTGGACTCCACCCGCGCGACAACGACCAGTTGCTCGATTCCCTGATGCGGCTGCGGGCGCGGGGCAATTCGCTGGTGGTGGTGGAGCACGACGAGGCCACCATGCGGCGGGCCGACTGGATTCTCGACCTCGGTCCCGGCGCAGGAGTGCGCGGCGGCGAAGTGGTGGCGGCCGGGACACTCGACGATCTCCGCCGCAACCCTGCGTCGGTGACTGGACGCTGCCTCGCGCATCCGGTTGCGTTTCCCTCTCGCGGATCGCGACGCATCGTCCCGGATCCGACCGCAGGCTGGCTCACCCTGCACGACGCGGCAGTCAACAATCTGCGCGACCTGACCGTCCGAATTCCGCTGGGACGATTCGTGGCGGTCACCGGGGTCAGCGGATCCGGGAAGAGCACCCTGGTGAAGGAATGCCTGCTGCCCGCCGTGCAGGCCGCCGTGGATCGCAAATCCAAGGCACGCACTCCCCGCAAGGGACTCCGGGTGACCGGTGCGGAATCGCTCCAAGCCGTGCACGAGGTCGACCAGTCGCCCATCGGGAGGACGCCGCGCTCGACGCCCGCCACCTATGTCGGATTCTTCGACCGAATCCGCGAGTTGTTTGCCTCCACCCAGGAGGCGAAAATGCGCGGCTACACGACAAGCCGTTTCAGCTTCAATTCCGCACAAGGGCGCTGCCCGGCCTGCGACGGCGCGGGGTCCACGCGGTTGGAGATGAACTTCCTTCCCACGGCGGAAGTGCGCTGTGAGACCTGTGGCGGGCGGCGGTTCAACCCGGAGACGCTCGATGTCCACTGGAATGGCAAATCCATCGCCGACGTGCTCGACCTCAGCGTGGGCGAGGCCATCGAATTCTTCTCGGCCCACACTCTTTTGCGGCGCCCCCTGGAGGCGCTACGCGACACCGGGCTCGACTATCTCCGGCTGGGCCAGACCAGTCCCACGCTGAGCGGCGGCGAGGCGCAGCGCATCAAGCTCGTCTCCCATCTGCTGACCGGACTCCGCGGGGCCGCCGCGGGCGCGGGGCTGCGTCAACGCACGGCGGCCACCCGTTCGGACCTGTTCATCCTCGAGGAACCCACCATCGGACTGCACATCGAGGATGTGCGCCGACTGGTGGAGGTGATCCAGCGATTGGTGGATGGCGGACACACCGTGGTGGTCATTGAGCACAACCTCGACCTCATCGCGGAAGCCGACTGGGTGCTCGATCTCGGCCCCGAGGGCGGTGCCGGGGGCGGCAGCGTCGTGGCGGAGGGAACACCCGAAGCCATCGCCGCAGTGGCGGGCTCGCACACTGGACGGTACCTGCGGGAGGTGCTGCAGCCGGTCACCGCTCCCACAGCGACGCCGGCGTCACGCGGGAAGCGCAGCCGGGCCGCATCAAGCTGAGGAGATCGCCACCACGGCGGCGCGGCGGCGCCGTCGGCGGCTCCATTCCAGGGCTCCACCGGCGGTGAGCGACGGAATGGCGATCCACGAGGCGGATTCCGGGACCGGCAGCGGCGCATTCACGATGATGCTGAGGTCCGTCATCGTGACCGGAATAATTCCAGACGTTCCCACCTGCGTGAAGGTGGGCGCCGAGGAACTGTCATAGTTGTTCACGAAGTAAACGTTGTGGCCGGTTGACGTCACCACATAGAGATTCGTGCTCTGCCCCAGGCCCGCCACCTGAACGGATCCCTGAGTGGCGTAGGGAATGGACGAATCCACGTTGAAGTTTGTCCACGCTGCCCCCGAGGACACATTTGTCGCATTCGAAATCTGTTGGCGGAAAAACGTGTTGGCGCTGGAAAGCACCGTGGATCCGTAAATCACGTTGTTCGTTCCGATAACAAAGTCGCCGCCGCTCAAGGAAGTGGTCGCGGAGTGATCGAAGTTCGAGAACTGATTGATCGTCGAGTAGCTCTTGGTCGTAGTACCAGTGATGGGGAACTCCACCAGCGTGTCGCTCAACTGAACCCCGAGCCAGTACGACCCGTTGTAGTAGGTACTGCGCGGCAAATAGCCAGCACCCACCGAAGTCGCCGGCAGCGTTGCCGAGGTCACCGCCGCACCCAGCGCGTAGGGAGTGATGTAGCTCCCGTTGACCTTTTGATAGATGTAGGGAACGACGCTCATCGTCCCCGCGGTGGCACTGGTGTTGTTGTTGTAGCTGTAGTTGAAGAAGATGTTCCCGGTAGCGGGATCGATTGCGAGGCCGTTGATGTACTCGTTGTTGTGGGTTCCCCACCCCGTAACGTACCCGCTCAGGTTCAGTTTCGCCGACGTCGAAACCGTGTTGGCCGTCTTGTCGACGGTCATTTCGTAGATCTTCCAGTCCGTCCCGATGCCGTAGATGTACTCATTGGCGGCATGAAGACGCGCACCGCCGAGCAGGCAGAGCAGCAACCACCATGAGTATTTTCGAGTCATCTGAGGAGACCCACTTCCTCAGGTACATCGGCAGAAGCAGGGATTACTTAAGGGTTTTCCCGATCCCCGAAGGAATGCCCGCGACGCACCCGCTGGATCCAGCCGGTCAAACGGCGGCGGCGGCGTGCGATTTTCCACCTCCGGCTGCGACGCACCCGCTCCAGGGCCGCTGCCAGACCGAGGCAATACAGAGGCGTCCACCTTGGGTTGGACTCGGGAATGGCGAGCGGACTCGCGAAGGCGATGCTGAGATCCGTGAAGGTCACCCCCAAAGCCGCAGTTCCGCCGATCTGGGTGAAGGTCGGCGTGGAGGCTCCGTTGTATCCGTTGACCAAATACAGGTTCTGCCCGGAGGTGGAGGCAACGTAGAGATTGGTGGACTGCCCC
>CANGMO010000421.1 GCA_947454295.1 Verrucomicrobiota bacterium
GCGGTGATCTGGTCGGAGCCCGGCAAGGCGCACTGGTGGGAGGGGAAGGGCCTGCTCATCAAGGTGATCATCCCGATGTTCACCTCGCCACTCGCCGGCTTTGCCATCGGCTTTGTGGTGATGACGCTGCTCTACATCCTGGTGAAGAACTGGAGACCCAGGACGGTCGCGGCCGTTTTCGGCAAGGCCCAGCTGGCCAGCGCCGCCTACATGGGATTCAGCCACGGATCCAACGACGCGCAGAAAACCATGGGCATCATCGCCCTCGCGCTCGTTGCGGGTGCCAAGGCCGGCACGCTGGATTCGCTCCCCGACTGGCTCGGGTTCCTGCGGCATCCCATGGTTCAAACCGCCGGGGGCAAGGAATACATCGCGGCGTGGATCAAGGTGGCGTGCGCGCTCACCATGGCGGCCGGCACGGCGGCCGGCGGATGGCGAATCATCCGCACCATGGGACACAAGATGGTCCGGCTGCAGCCGATCCACGGGTTTGCCGCCGAAACCACCGCGGCATCGGTGCTGATGGTGGCGCAGAACTTCGGCATGCCGGTCTCCACCACTCATGCCATCACCACCAGCATCATGGGTGTCGGCTGCGCCAAGCGGTTCAGCGCACTCAAGCTCAGCGTCGTCGAGCGCATCCTGTGGGCTTGGTTCCTCACCCTGCCAGTGACCGGCGCCTTGGGCTACGGCTTCATGGCAGTGGCCAGGCACTTCTAGACCCACCGGCAGCCCGCCGGACAGCGGAACACCCGGCTTGCCGCCCTCGCCGGGTCTTCCCTACCCTTCCTCGCATGCTCGACATCAAACTGCTGCGTGAAAAACCCGACTTCGTGCGCGAACGTCTCGCCACCCGCAATGGAGGCGACGAGACGCGCGTGTCCGAGGTGCTCGCGCTCGACGAGCAGCGCCGCATCGCCCTCGCCGAGGTCGAGCAGCTGAAGGCCAAGCGGAATGCCGTCTCCAAGGAGATCGGCGCCCTCATGGGCCAGAAGAAGCTGGCCGAGGCCGAGGCCAAGAAGTCCGAGACCCGCGAAATCGGCGACCGCATTTCCCAGCTCGACCGCACCGTCGCCGAAGCCGAGGCCGCACGGGACACCCTGCTCTCGCGCATCCCCAACCTTCCCCACGCCAGCGTCGCCCTCGGAAAGGACGCCGCCGACAATCCCGAGATCCGGGTCCACGGCAGCCAGCCCGCCTTTGCGTTCAAGCCGCTCACCCACATCGAGCTGGCGGAAAAGCTGAAGCTGATCGACTTCGCCCGGGGTGCGAAGCTTTCCGGATCGGGATTCCTGCTCTACACCGGCTGGGGGGCGCGGCTGGAGCGCGCGTTGATCAACTTCCTCCTCGATCTCCACACCACCGAGCACGGCTACGGCGAAGTCGCGCCGCCCTACATCGTCGGCGAGCACTGCATGTTTGGTGTCGGGCAGTTTCCCAAGTTCAAGGACCAGGCCTACGCCGTGCAGGAGGGGCTCGACGGCACCACGCTGGGAAAGCTGTACCTGCTTCCCACCGCGGAGGCGCCGGTGGCAAACATTCATCGCGAGGAGATCCTGCCGGGCGCGCAACTTCCCGTCCGCTATGTCGCCTATTCCCCCTGCTTCCGCGCCGAGGCCGGCGCCGCCGGTCTGGGCACCCGCGGCATGATCCGCGTGCACCAGTTCGACAAGGTCGAGCTCATCAAGATCGTCACGCCCGAGACCGGCTATGAGGAGCTGGAGAAGCTGGTGCTGAACGCCGAAACCGTTCTCAAGCGACTCGGATTGCACTACCGCGTCATCAACCTCTGCACCGGCGACATGGGCTTCGCCTCGGCGAAAACCTACGACATCGAAGTCTGGGCCCCAGGCCAGGGATCGTATCTCGAGGTGTCGAGCTGCTCGAACTGCGAGGACTACCAGTCGCGCCGGATGAACCTCCGCTACAAGACGGAGACCGGTGAAAACCGCTTCCCACACATCCTGAACGGCTCCGGCACCGCCCTGGCGCGTCTCTTTGTGGCGTTGATCGAAACCCATCAGCAGGCCGACGGCTCGGTGCTCATACCCGACGCCCTGCGCCCCTATCTTGGCGCCGATCGCATCCCGGCCTGATTCTGATTCGCCCGATTTCATGAAGCGCATTCAAGGCTGGTTTCCCACCTTTCTCTACACAGAGCGGCTGCTGCGCTCGGGCGGCTTGGCGTTCAACCGCGACCTGCTCCAGGAATGTGTCCAGCTTCGCGACTTCGACGACGCAGGACGCAAGTGGTCCAAATCCAACTACCCCGGCGGCTACACCAGCTACGGGTCGATGGACAAGCTGCACGAGTTCTCGTCCACCTTCATGGAGCTGGCGACACGCATTGACCGCCACGTCGCCACCTACGCCCGCGCTCTGGAGTGGGACTGCGGTGGGCGCCGTCTCGCGATGACCGACTGCTGGGTCAACATCATGCCGCATCGCACCGCGCACAGCCTCCATCTCCATCCCAACTCGGTGATCAGCGGCACCTACTACGTCGCCACCCCGAAGGGCTGCGCCGGGCTGAAGTTTGAAGATCCGCGTCTCAGCAAATTCATGGCGGCCCCGCCCCGGCTGGCCAAAACGCGGGACGAAAACCGACTGTACGTCACCTATCCGGCCCGCGCTGGATTCGTGACGTTGTTCGAAAGCTGGCTGCGGCACGAAGTCGTCTCCAATCCGGTGAAGACCGAGCGCATCAGCATTAGCTTCAACTACGACTGGGCCTGACCGGCCCCGCGGTCCGCCCGGCTCGGACCCGTCGCATCCGCGGCATGCCGGCAATCGTCTTCAGCCGCTGGCGGAAGGAGCGCACCACCTCCTCGATTCCCGGATTCCCGAAGCGACGCCGCAGCGTGATGGCGTAGAACTTTTCGCTGAGGCCCGGAACCTGGTGAATCGTGCGGACCATCCGGGAGCGGAGTTCGCGCTCGAGCACGATCGCCGACACCAGCGCCAAGCCCTGCCCCGACAGCGCGAGCAGACGCAGCAACGCCATGTCATCCACCTCGGCCACGATCACAGGTTCCACTTCGGCCTCGGCCAGCATCAGATCGAAGTCGGCCCGCACGTGACTCTGCCGCGTGGGCAAAAACAGGGGCACCCCGCGAAGGGACTTCGGAAAGGATTCCCGCGACCGCACCGCGGGCATCGAGCCGGCGAGGAACACCGGCATCTCCCCGAGCAGGTGGTTGAACACGTCATCCTCCTCGTCCGTGCGGAGGGGGATGTTTGAAAGCACCAAGTCCAGCGAGTGCTCACGCAGGCGCCGGAACAGCCCGTTCAGCTCCCCGGCCTCCACCACGATGCGCGAGGTGCGATCCTTGAGCAGCGGTTCAATGAAGTCATACTGAAGGTTCTTGGAAAGCGGTCCCACTGCGCCAATGCGCAGCACCGGCTGCTCCGCAGAAC
>CANGMO010000422.1 GCA_947454295.1 Verrucomicrobiota bacterium
AACCTCCACGGTCAGGTCCGGCGAGTCTTGTCCCACCACGTCGACGATCACCTCGTAGCGTCCCCAGCGGGTGGGCTTGAAGTCCCAGCGCGCACGCGACATCGCTCCGGCAAGCCGAAGCGTTGGCGTCCCGGTGGTCGGCTCCTCCAATCCCGCGCCTCCGGACATAACGGCATCGCGCGGAGAAAACTGAACGCGTCCATCGGGAAGCTGCCCGGCGCAAACCGCGCAGGCAAACAGCCCGAGTACCAGCGGAAGAAGCGTGGGAGGAAGGGAAACGATTCGGGAGTTCATGAAGCAACGAGGCACTGCGGATGAAACCGTTTTGAGGGCGGAGGTATTCGATCGAACAGCAGGAGGCTAGGGACGCACAAGGGAGCGGGATTGGAGAGCATCCAGCTCGGTGAGGCGGACCCGGAGACTGGCAATCCAGGGCGGTTCACCCGGGGTCCAGTGACCGTAGGAGGTGAGCACGAAGGTTCCGTCCGCCAGCACTTCCACCCCGGGATAGGCGCAGTCCGCGTCCTTGTGGTTCTTCATCAGCCGCACCCGGTACTGCCCCTCGCCGCCGCTGAGGAGGTCCTCAAAGTGTCCCACCCACGCCACCCAGTCGCCACGCGTGATCGAAGAACGCGTGGTGTCACGGAACGACAGGAGCAGCCGTCCATCCGGAGCGTATCGCCCGACATGTCGATCACCAGTCAGCGCCGCGGGCAATTCGACGGGGGCCGACCACGTCGCGCCTTCATCTCTCGACACCATGAGGTGCGAATTGCGTCGCCGGGAATTCTCGCGCAGCAACATGGCCAGCGTCCCGCCATCCGGAGAGCGGATGACTCCGGGTTCGCACAAATGCATGGCGGAGGAAGCGAACAATTCGCGCGGGGAACTCCAGGTGAGTCCGCCGTCCCTGGACTCCACCTGGTACAGCCGAAACTCCACCGGGCTGGCAGGCACCGCGCCCTGGCGGATGTAGCGACCGTCGTCGTGAAACCACGCCCGATACATTCCTGGAGTTCCGCGCACGGCTTCGACCGAACCCATGACGACAATGCCGCCCCAATCACCCACCGGCTTCAGCGGTGTCCAGTGGGCCCCATCATCCTCCGAGACGGACAATCGCGCCGGCCACATGCCGGACCAGACGATCAGTCGGCGCTTCCCCTGTGCGTCCACGACTCGATGGATCGTCGGCGTCTCCAGGGAGGTGGCCCAATTCTCCGGAACCGGCAACGGATCAGACCACGAACGACCGCCATCCTCACTGCGTTTGAGCTGGATGGCGCCGCGTCCATGACCGAGCGGATAGACACAAAGCAGGGTGTGTCCGTCCTCGAGCAGCACTGTCGTGGGATGACCCACGTACTGTCCGGGACGGCGATCCACGACCACGCTTCGGGATCGATCCTCCGACAGATCCACCACCGGAATCGTGTAGCCGGCGGGCTTGGGAGAACCAGCGGCGCCCTCCGCGCCAATTCCCCGAATCAGACTGGCGAGCAGGCACACTCCCGCCGCGAGACTTCCGGGAAGGCGAAACATCGAGGGCACGGGACATCATGGCGTCCAGTGCGGGCAAAAGGCCACCCCCTTCCCATTCAAACCCCGTGGATAAAAAAAGACGGCCCGCCTTGCAGCGGGCCGATCAGTTTCACACGGAATCAGGGGAGTGAGCCCCCGACCAAATGGTTTGGGTTCAACCCGTCGGGTCGAACGGGGCGCTTAAGCGCGCTCCATGTACTTGCCGGTGCGGGTGTCCACCTTGATCTTCTCACCCGTCTTGATGAAGAGGGGAGCCTGGACAACCAACCCGGTTTCGAGAGTGACCGCCTTCTGAACGTTGTTGGCGGAATCACCACGAACGCCTTCCGGTGCATCGGACACCAGGAGGACGACGCTGGCCGGAATTTCAACCTGAACGGCCTTCTCTTCAACAAAGGTCATCTGCACCGAGGCGTTCTCGACCAGATAGTGCTTCGCGTCGCCGACGAGTTCCGGCGTCACGGTGACCTCTTCGAAGGACTCCGGATTGACGAACACGTAGTCGTCGCCGGACTTGTAGCTGAACTCCATCTTGTAGGTGTTCAACGGCACGGTCTCGACCTTTTCGGTCGAGCTGAAGCGCACGTCCATCGACTTGCCGGTGCGGATGCTGCGGAGGATGCCCTGCACAAACGCGCGGAGATTGCCCGGCGTGCGGTGCGTCACTTCGAGGACGACACACACGTCGTTGTTGTACTGGATCGCCATCCCCTTGCGGAGGTCGTTTGCGTTGACAGCCATAAAGCCTAGAACCGGTAAAATTGGACGAGAATTGGCCTGTTTTTCGGGCAACAGGAGATGGAAACCCTACCGAGCCGGGATTTGAAGGCAAGCCCCAGTTTCCCGAGCATTGGGGAATCCCGGATGGTACCGTCCCACCCCTAATGCTGCTCGCCGCCGCGGAGGCCCGGGAGGGGCGGTATCGTCCGCCATGGCGTTCCACTGACCAGGTCGCTCCCAACGGAGCTCAGGCTTTTCGTTGCCGTCGTTTCTACAACGATTCCGCGGCGACGGCGCTAAGGTGAATCCCGTGGCACGCGCCTTCAGCGCTTTGAGGTTGTGTGAGGGAAGATTCCTGGGGCTCGCGCCCCAGGCCAGGGTTGTGACGGGCCTTCGGCCCTTGAGCGGGGATCCACGGGACTCACCGGGAGCCCAGAACCGCCGCGCCGCCAGCAACTCAGGCGACGAACAGCGACGCAGGGTCCTGCTGGATCGACAGCGTGCGTCCGCCCGACCAGGCCGGGACCACGGCGCCGTCGCGCCAGAGGCTGGCACGATACAGGGTCGCGAAGCCGAAATCCGGGGCGGCACCGCCCTGCCCGCCCACCAACTCGCTGCCGCGGCGGACGTTATCGAGCATCCAGGCCGGCAGCAGCAGGTGAAACGGATTGCGGCGGACTTCACCCGCGTGGAAGGACACGCCGGTGACCTGGTCGGCCACGTTGGCCTCGGGCACTTCGACCATGAGATTCGGGCGCGTCATCTGACCCCAGTACTCCGTTTCAATCAGCTGGGTCTGGAAGCTCCTCGGCAGCTGCGCCAGCGCGTCCATCACCAAATGGTGCGTGCCGATATGCGTGCCGTTCCAGTCCGCGACGTGCGGGAAGAAGATCGCCGCAGGACGGTGCGATTCCAGGATCGCGACAATGGAACTCACCGACTGCTTCCAGAAGGCGGGTTCCTCCTCGCGGCACTTCGGGGTGACCTTCTCGAGCCCGTTGGGGGCGGTCTGGACCAGACCAAATCCCATGAAGGCGCAGGCCGCCTGCAGCTCGGTGAGCCGCTCCGACTGACGCGCGCGGTTGCTGCCCTGGGTCACGGCGACATTCACCACATTCCACGCCTTTTCGCGACGCAGCCGCAGCGCCAGACCGC
>CANGMO010000423.1 GCA_947454295.1 Verrucomicrobiota bacterium
AGCCTTCCTGATTGAAATCCGCGATCGCACGATCCAGTGGAATGCGCTCGGCTCCGTTCCAAAGCTCGAACTCGGAAAGGTGGAAGTTGCCGTTGTCCTGACGGCCGGGTCCGCCCCTCGGAAGCGAGGCGTCCGCCAGGGCATCCAAGCGGATGGCCCGAACCACCTCGTTTGACGTGGGAAGGGTCAGTTCATAGTCCTCAACCTCGGGACGCGGTCCATCGGCGATCACGAGTCCGTCCGGCTGCGCCCGAAGCCGGGATCCGGCGCTGGCGTGGAGCCGGCCCGGCATCTGCACGCGCCACTGGGACTGCATTCGGTTTCGATCGGCTTCCCAAGCGGCGACTTCCTTTTGGATGGCCGGGGTCCACCAGCTTGGTGCCGTGGATTCAGTTCCGGTTTCGGATTTCACCCGATGTAACGCGGCCCGCAGTTGTTGGCGCCGCGCGTTTCGGTCCGGATCCCGATCGAAGATCCGATTCGCCCGCTCGACGCCTGCGAAAACCGCCTGCAGGGCGTAGTAGTCGCGCTGGGACACCGGATCGAACTTGTGGTCATGGCAGCGGGCGCACTGGACCGTCGTGCTGGTGAAGGTCTGCATCACCGTGGTGACCATGTCATCGCGGTCGATGTACCGCGCCGCCTGACGATCGGAGGCATCCTCGCGAATGCAGCGCAGCGAGCTTTCATCCCAGGGGCCGGCGGCGGCGAGACCGAGGGCCGGGGTTAGTTCGGGTTGTGTGGGGAACAACACATCCGCGGCGAGCTGCTCCTGCACGAATTGCGTGTAGGGACGATCCGCGTTGAAGGCGTTGACGAGGTAGTCGCGATACGGCCAGGCGTTCGTCCGAATGCGGTCCTGGTCGTGTCCGTGGGATTCCGCGAAGTGAACCGCATCCATCCAATGCCGTGCCCAGCGTTCCCCGTAGCCGGGCGAGGCCAGCAACCGGTCCACCACGCGGGCTCGGGCATCGGGGAGGGAATCGGCGACAAATGCGACGCGTTCGGCGTGGGTTGGTGCCAGTCCGGTGAGATCGTAGGTGACCCGCCGCAGCCAGACTTCGCGTGTTGCGGCCGCCGCCGAATTGAGTCCTGCCGCCGCCAGCCGATGCCGGACAAAGGCGTCGATCGGGTGGGACGCGACTTTGCCGCCCTCAGCAGGGGGAAGCTCCGGCCGATGCAGCGGTTGATAGGCCCAATGATTCGTGGCCGCCCGGGACGCTGGCGCTGCTTGGAGCGGCTGGGAGTGGGGCAAGATGCCCGCGATCAGAATCGCCAGCCCCGCAATCATCCCCGAAAACCAGCGACGGGGTGAAGGGTGCAGGGCCATGGTGTGAACCGGGTTTTGATTCAGGCGAGGATGCCTTCGACCACCTCGCCGTGGACGTCGGTCAGCCGTCGATCCACTCCATTGTGCCGGAAGGTGAGCTTGGTGTGATCCATGCCCATGAGGTGAAGCAGGGTCGCGTGGATGTCGTAGAATTCGACCGGATGTTCGACGGCGTCATAGCCGATTTCGTCGGTGGTCCCGAACGCGAATCCGGGCTTGAGGCCGGCGCCGGCCATCCAGATGGTGAATCCGTGTTGATGATGGTCGCGTCCGCGTCCATTGATGCCCTGCGTGATCGGCGTGCGCCCAAACTCCGTGGTCCACAGGAGCAGGGTTTCATCGAGGAGGCCGCGCTGCTTGAGGTCGTGCAGCAGCGCGGCGACAGGCTGGTCCATCACGAGCGCCTGCTTGCGATGATTCTCCACGATGTCCTCGTGGCCGTCCCAGTTGATGCGCGGCGACCCGAATTGACCGCCATTGAACACCTGCACGCAGCGAACGCCGCGCTCGCTCAGTCGGCGGGCCAGCAGGCAATTGCGGGCAAAGGCGGCGGTCGGTCCATTGGCGTGGTCGAGTCCGTAGGCGTGCCGCGTGGCTTCCGATTCACCACGCAGGTCCGCGAGCTCCGGCACGCTCAGCTGCATCTGGGCCGCCAGTTCATAGGCGCGGATGCGCGCCGCGAGGGCCGAATCCCCGGGATGCCGTGCGGCGTCCTCGGTGTTGAGCGACTGGAGCAGTTGAAATCCCGCCTGACGCTTCGACGCGGGGATGGAGGCGGGCGTGGAGAGATCGGCGATTGGTTCCTCGTTGCCGCTTCGAAAGGCGACCCCCTGGTGCACGGCCGGAAGAAATCCATTGGTCCAGTTGATGGATCCTCCCGCGGGCAGCTGTCGCGGATCGGGCAGCACCACGTAGGCCGGGAAGTTTTGATTCTCCGAGCCGAGCCCGTAGCTGATCCACGCTCCCATGCTGGGAAACCCATTGAAGGTGAATCCCGAGTTCATGAGGAACGTGGCGGGTGTGTGATTCGAGCTCTTGCTCCGCATGGAGTGGATGAAGGTCAGGTCATCCACGCATCCCGACAGATGGGGCAGCAGGTCCGACACCCAGCGCCCGGAGGCACCATGGCGGCGGAACTCGAAGGGGCTCTTCAGCAGCGTTCCCGGTTGCGAAAAGAAGGTGTCAAACTTGCGGCCGGAATCCTGGCCGTGGCGACGGATCAACTCGGGCTTGTGATCAAAGGTGTCGACGTGCGAGACGCCGCCGAGTGCGCAGATGTGGATGACGCGCTTCACCTTGGCCCTGGATCGCGGCGTGTGGGGCGCGTAGGGCGAGGCGGTGGCGATTCCCGCGGCACGGGCATCCTCATGCAGCAGCCAGCTGAGGGCGAGGCCGCCAATTCCCGATCCCGTGTGGGTCAGGAAGTCGCGTCGGGTGAGCGGATTCATGGAAGGACGGCGTTGGAAAATCGTCAGCGAACGAAGATGAATTCGTTGGAGTTGAGCAGCACCCAGGCGACCTGGGTGAGGTCCTGCTCCCGGGCGAGCCGTAGTGCGTCCCGCTTTTCTTCCGTGCGGGGCGCACGTCCAAGGACGCGTCGCCACATCCATTCGATGGAGGCTTCCACGCGCCCGTTGTTCGCCGAGCGGGCGCGGGCCGCGAGGTGATCCGCCTGGCGCACCACCATGGAGTTGTTCATCAGCGACAGCGCCTGCAGCGGGGTGGTGGTGTTGGGGCGCACCGCGGTGCGGGTAGAGAGCTCCGGACAGTCGAGCGCATCGAGCAGCGGATCGCGCGCCGAATGCACCGACACCCGGTAGATGGTGCGACGGCTGAACTCGGGTCCGGGAAAGTCGGCCGCGAAATACTCATTCTGCCCCCCGTTGCCCACATGACGAAAGCCGCGGAATCCCGGGCCACCCATCGCGGGGTTCAACTCGCCGCCGAGCGCGAGCAAGGCGTCCCGGGTTTCCTCCGCTTCCAGCCGTCGAGGGGTGAAGCGCCACAGCAGCCGATTGTCGGCATCGCGCGCGACCGCTTCGGAAGGCACCGGTGCGGAGGCCT
>CANGMO010000424.1 GCA_947454295.1 Verrucomicrobiota bacterium
GGAAACGGCTGCTCCACATAACGCAGACGCTGCCAGAACTCAGGCTCGTCGCGTTGAACCCGGTCAAGAATGTCGCAGACGTACGCAGGATCGGTGACCGTGCAGTTGAAATCTGCAGAGAACATCGAAACACCCAGCGGCAGCGCGATGGCGGCCACGCGGACCAGCCGCGCGTAATCCCAGGCCGCGTCGTTGCCGCGCAGTTTCACTTTCAGGCAACTCAGTCCGTCGCGACGAATCCAGTCGGCCAGCAGGATCGGATGGCCATCCTGAGGTTCCGTTCCGGTGAGCTCCGAAGCATCTAGCGGATCGAGCCCGCCGACCAGATGCCACGCCATCAAGCGCGTCGGCGGCTGAGGAACGAGAAACTCGTCGGGGAACCGACCGTCAAAGGAAACTCCCGCGGCATCCGGTTCGATCATTGAACCCAGATCGCGCGTGAGCCAGTCGGCGGTGTACGTGGAATAAACCGGGCGTTCGTGAAGTCGGCCGAATGCATCGTGCAGCGCCAGATCAAAGACCGAATTGCAGACCAGTGCCGCCAGCCAGGGCATTGGATCCGCCGTCGATTCAGTCGCTCCGCCGGCCAGCCCGCTGGCGTTGAAATCCTCCAGCAGCCGCGGCAGCGAGTGTTCAATGAACTCCACTCCCAGCTCCAGCGCATGCCCCCATTCCGATCCGGCGCTCCAGCTCCGGGCGAGCATCTGGGTGAACAGGCGCAGCGCCTCATGACGTCGAGCATAGGGCGATCTCGACGGCCACACCCACTGGACGCTCAAAGGCGTTTCGCCCCAGCCCACCGCCGTGCGTCCGGCCCGATCCACCACGCGAAGCGCCACCCGGGCGCAGGTCACGCTAGTAAGCGTCTCGGTGCCGAACTTCAACGGCACCCGCGTTTCGACCGGAAGGAACCACAGCGTGGCCCCCGTCACGCGTACATCGGTGGGACGGGACATGGCAGGACGATGAAGTCCAAAGTCCAAAGTCCAAAGTCCAAAGTCCAAAGTCCGCGGCTTTCGGCCTTGCCACGATGGGCTGGAGACCGATTGGCTCAAGGCGTGACGCCACAGCAAGCCGCCGCACTCTTGGAACAGTTTCGCCAGGGAAAGATTTCCCCTGAGGAAACCCTGCGGGCCTTTCAAGCAGCTCCCGTGACGGAGACCGACCTCGGATTCGCCGTCGTCGACACCCAGCGCGAGCTCCGAAAGGGATTTCCCGAGGTGATCTTTGGTGCAGGCAAGACGCCGGCGCAGGTGGTGGCCATTGCCGACAAGCTCATGAAGGCCAGCGGTCGGGTCCTCGTGACGCGCATCACCCCCGAGCACGCCACCGCCTTTCGCCGCAAGTTTCCCAAGGCGGTTTACCACCAGGACGCCCGCTGCCTGGCGCTCCAAAAGCAGCCGCTGGCCAAGCGTCCCGGCGTTATCGCCATCGTTGCAGCGGGCACGAGTGACCTTCCGGTGGCCGAGGAGGCGGCGATCACCGCCGAATTCATGGGCAACACGGTCCAGCGCATTTACGACGTTGGCGTCGCCGGTCTGCATCGGCTGCTGAGGCGGGTGAAGGATCTTCAGGCTGCCAATGTGGTGGTCGTGGTCGCTGGCATGGAGGCCGCGCTGCCCAGCGTGGTGGGCGGGCTGATCGGCCGGCCGTTGATCGGCGTACCCACCAGCGTCGGCTACGGCTCCCACTTCGGCGGGCTGACCGCGCTGCTCGGCATGCTCAACTCCTGCGCCTCCGGCTTGACCGTCGTGAACATCGACAACGGCTTCGGGGCCGCCTACGCCGCCAGCCAGATCAACTCCCTCGCCGCCGAGACCCGCACTTGAGATTTCGGAGTGCGGGGGCAAAGCGCAGCGGCGACCCCGCTTTGGGTCCGAGTGGTTGCAAGCACCGCCGGCAGGTTCGCCACCTTCGTCGCGAATCCGAATCGAGAGGTGAATTTGGATGGGGCCGTGGTCGCGGTATCGAACGCGGTGTGACGTCTGACTTCCCACCGCACTCCACGATAAAAATAACAGGACCGTTGGCCTGTGGGCTGGACCTGCTAGGGTTTCCCCGTGCTGCCGGACATCCGATCCCAGACCCGCGAAACCCTCGCCGCCCAGTTTGCCGCGTGGGGTCAGCCGTCATACCGCCTCGACCAGCTTCTCGGCTGGCTCTATGCGCGGCGCGCGGCCTCGTGGGACGTCATGAGCAACCTGCCCAAGGCGCTCCGCGAGGAGCTCGCCAGGACCTGGTCGCTTCACCTTCCCGAACTGGTAACCAAGCAGGGCTCCCGCGACACGACGCAGAAGTTCCTCTGGCGACTGGCCGATGGTGCGCTCATCGAGAGCGTCCTGATTCCCGCCAATCCCGCCCTCTACGGCGACGACAGCGATCGCCACACGCTTTGCATCTCCACCCAGGTCGGCTGCGCCTACGGCTGTCGCTTCTGCGCCAGCGGCCTGGACGGCTGGAAACGAAACCTGGAAATCTCGGAAATCGTCGGCCAGATCCTGGCCGTCGAACGCTGGGCCGCTTCCCAACCGGTCGAGGCAGCACCTGTCACACCGGCTGCGGACGCAAGCGCCACGCCGGCGCCAGCCCCTGCCCCGAAGGCACCGGAGCGCATCGTGAACAACATCGTCGTGATGGGCATGGGCGAGCCCATGGCCAACTACGATCATCTCATGCCCGCCTTGCGTGCGCTGAACGCCGCTTGGGGGTGCGGCATCGGCGCGCGCAAGATCACCATCTCCACGAGCGGTGTCGTCCCGCGCATCCGCGATCTCGCCCGCGACCCGCTGCAATTCCGTCTGGCCATCTCGCTGCACGGTGCCACCGACGCCGTCCGTGGCCAGATCATGCCAGTGAACCGGAAGTACCCGCTCGCCGAACTCACGGCCGCCTGTGAGGAGTACGTGAAGCTGAAGGGCAAGATGATCACCCTGGAGTACATCCTCATCGCCGGCGTGAACGACGGACTCGATCAAGTGCTGCCGCTGGCTGATCTGGCGCACCGACTTCACGCCAAGGTAAACCTGATCCCGTACAACAAGGTGGAAGGCCTGCCTTGGGAGCGTCCTGCCGACGACGTCTGCGAAACCTTCGCCGATCAGCTCGACCAGCACGAAGTCGTCGTCACCCTCCGCCGCGAAAAGGGCCACGACATTGATGCCGCCTGTGGCCAGCTCCGGCTGAAAACCGAAAAACAGGAAGCGACGACCGCCTAGGCCTCCGTCACGCCGGTCGGGTTTCATTTTTCATTTTTCATTTTTAATTTTCCTCAACTCTTTCCCCGTGCTCGCGCTTCTTGATTACGGCGCCGGAAACATCCGGAGCGTTGAAAAGGCCCTGACTGCCGCCGGTGGCGATGTCCGCCGCGTGGCGTCCCCCAAGGAACTGGACC
>CANGMO010000425.1 GCA_947454295.1 Verrucomicrobiota bacterium
ATTCCCGAAGTGTCGGCCTACCTGCAGTCGGGCGGCCTGGTGGACGCGGTGCTCAATCTCGGACTGCCCGCTCCCATCGACATCCAGGTGAGCGGGTCGAATCTGGAGGAGGCGCATCGTGTGGCGTCACGACTTGCCAGGGAGATTCGTGATTTACCGGGTGTGGCCGATGTGCTGATCCCCCAGGACGTTGATGCCCCGGCCCTGCGTCTCGAGGTGGACCGGGAGCGGGCCGCGGGATTGGGTTTGAGCGAAAAGGAGGTCCTGCACAACGTGATCACCGCCCTGACCTCCGACGGCATGATCGCCCCGAGCTTCTGGATCGATCCGCGTTCGGGGAATGACTACATGCTCACCGTCCAGTATCCGGAGAACCACATCCAGGATCTTGAGGGTCTCCAGTCGATCCCACTCAGGGCCCCAGGGCGAAGCGTGTCGACACGGCTGGATGCGGTGGGGCGCGTCGCCCGCGCGGTTTCCCCCACCGAGGTGGACCACTACCAGCTTCGCCGCGTGATCGACATCTTCGTGGCGCCAACCGGCGAGGATCTGGGCGCCCTAGCGGGAAGGATTCGCCCGCTGGTCGCCGGACTGGATCTGCCCGAGGGATTGCGGGTGGCGATTCGCGGGAGCGTGGAAGGCATGGAATCCTCGTTCCGCAGCTTTGGCTCGGGGCTGCTTCTTTCGGTGGTGCTGGTCTATCTGATCCTGGTTGCCCAATTCAAATCGTTCACCGATCCCCTGATTATTCTGCTCGCCGTTCCCACCGGATTGACCGGGGTGCTGGCCATTCTCGCCGTCACCGGCACCACGCTAAACATCATGTCCCTGATGGGCATTGTGATGATGGTGGGTATCGTGGTGTCGAACAGCATCCTCATCGTGGAGTTCACCCACCGGCTCCGCGAGGATGGCATGGAGGTGCGCGAGGCGGTGGCGATGGCCTGCCGGGTGCGGCTGCGCCCCGTGTTGATGACCTCGCTGGCCACGCTCATCGGCCTGGTGCCCATGGCTCTCAAACTGGGCACCGGAAGCGAGGCGTATGCGCCCCTGGCACGGGCCATCCTTGGAGGTCTCGGCGTTTCCGTCGTGCTCACCGTGTTCCTTGTGCCTGCAGCGTATGTGCTCTGGTACGGACGGGGTGCGGAGCCGGGAATCCCGGTTTCGGCAGGAACCGGGGAGGAGGGTGTGTTGTGAAACGCCGATCTGGATTCCTTCAGCCCGCCTGGCTGATGGCGATGATTCTCGCCTGGACGCGCGTCGCCCTGGCGCAATCGGAATCGATGGCCGGAACTCGGGAAATGACGCTGGCCGAGGCGCGGTCGCGTGCGCTGGCGACTCATCCGAGAATTACCAGCGCCGACCTGCGGGCGCTGGCGGCGCATCAGCGGGTGATCCAGGAACGGGCTGCCTGGTGGCCCCAGGTTTTCGCGGCATCCACGGCGGTGGGAACCGATGATCCGTCGGGAGTGCATGTGGCTGCGGGGTCGCTGAATGCCCCGGGTGTGTATGAGCGGGCGGGAGTGGGGGGGACGGTGTCTCAATTGATCACCGATTTTGGACGGACGGGAAATCTGGTGGCCTCGGCCCGGTTGGAGGCCCAGGCGGCGGCCACCAATGTCCTGGCCACCCGGCAGCAACTGCTCCTCGAGGTGGATGTCGCGTACTTTGCCCTCCTGCGTGCCCGGGCAATTTCGGCGGTGGCCTCGGCCACGCTGACCAGCAGGCAGCACCTTCTCGATCAGTCGACGGCGCTGGCCAGCAACCACCTTCGATCGGAGCTGGATGTCCGCTTTGCGCAAGTTGGAGTCGACGAGGCGCGGTTGATGGTCAGTCGAAGCCGGGCCGATGTGGAGGCCGCCCGAACCTCCCTGGTGCTCTTCCTTGGGCGGTCCGACGCAGATCAGTCGGAATTTCAACCGACGGAAGAACCGCTCCCGGAGATCCCGGCGGCGGATGCTGGAGTGTTGGTCGCCCGCGCGCTCGCAGCTCGTCCGGATCTGGTCTCGATGCGCTTCGGGCGCGATGCCTCGCGTCGGCGGGTCGCCGCGATTCGCGGTCAACAGAACCCCACCCTGTCGATTTTCGGCGCGGCCGGCGTCAGTCCGGTTCATGACGATCATTTCGGTCACGACTATGCGGCGGCGGGGTTGAATCTCTCGATTCCGCTCTTCGCCGGCGGACTCTACAAGGCGCGGGAAATGGAGGCGGCGCAACTGGCGGAGGCGGCCTCCGCGGTCGTTGCGGAGGCCGAGTTGAAGGTGATACGCGACGTGCGTCTCGCCTGGCTTGAGGTGGTGCAGGCCCGCGAGGCACTGGGGTTGTCCCGATCGCTCGCCACGAGCGCTGAAATCGCGCTGCAACTGGCCCAGGCGCGCTTTGATCAGGGGCTGTCCTCCATTGTGGAATTGAACCAGGCCGACCTGAACCGGACGCGTGCTGAAATCGGGGTGGCCACCGCGGCGTTTGATCTGAGGTTGCGTGCCGACGCGCTCGATTACGCCGCGGGGGCCCTTCACTGATCCCTTCGGACCCGGGTTGAGCTTGAGCCCGTCGGGACAGGTTGTTCACACAACCGTAACATAAGGGTCCTTATTCTGTAACCCGCCCCCGGGAGTTTGCGCCCCGCACGACGCACAACTCCTATGCCAACACGCACACAAAACACCCTCCGCCTCGCCGTTCTTCTGGCGATCGCGGGCTCTGTAACCCTTGGCGCCCGGCTTCAGGCGCAGTCCTCCGATGCGCTGATCGACAAGCTGGTCGAGAAGGGCATCCTCAATGTGAACGAGGCGAACCAGCTTCGTGAGGAGTCGGACAAGGATTTCAACAAGGCCTACTCCGCCAAGAGCGGCATGCCCGAGTGGGTGACGGCGCTCAAGATCAACGGCGACTTCCGCGGTCGCGTGGAGCACTTCAACGCTGAGGATCCGCTCTTCACCAGCCGCACGCGCTTCCGCTACCGCGCCCGCATTGGTATCACCGCCACCTTGGCGGAGGACTTTGAAGTGGGTGTCCGCCTGACCTCGGCCGACGTCTCGAACGGCCTCGGCGGCAACCCGGTTTCGGCCAATTCGACCCTGCAAAACGGTGCCACCCGCAAGGCGGTGTACTTCGACACGGCCTACGCCAAGTGGAACCCGATCCACAACGGTACCTGGAATACCCTGCTCACCATCGGCAAGATGGACAGCCAGTTCCAGGTCTCGCCGATGGTGTTCGATCCCGACTACCAGCCGGAAGGAGCCCAGGCGCAGATCGCCTACACGATCAACGACCAACACTCGCTGCGTGCGATTGGTGCCTACTTCGCCCTGAACGAGCTGAACCAGATCTCGCTTCCCGCGGTCGCCTCCCCGAGCCACGACCCTTCCCTCCTTGGCGGTCAGA